>JAILLM010000044.1 GCA_024693165.1 Bacilli bacterium
GTTATCTATATCATTTGTTTCAAATTCAACGTTAACATCTATTTCTATACCATTTAATGATACTTTATTAATTTCATTTGGTATTAAATAAAATACAGGTAATAAATGTTCTTTTGAAGATACTGACGTATAGCTATATTCTCCATTTATAACTACATTTATACTCTTTTCTTCTTTTGTATTAAAAGCTAAGATCGCACTTAATGGTGAATTGCCATAAGGATTAATTACTATTAAAGGAGAATCAATCGTATATGTATCTTCATTAAGTTTTTTTAAAATATCATTTTTTACTTTTAACTCGCTACTAAAGTCATTAGTATTTTCTATTTCAGTAGCATTAACGTCTTTTAAGAAAAGATATGATTCTTTGATAACACTTGAAGTATTATCATTTTCTTTTTTATATTCTTTTATGTTATATTGCACAATAAAAGAGATGCTTAAGAAGAAAAGAATTATTAAGATAAACTTGATTAAGTTTTTATAAGATAATAATTCTTTTTTCATAATCTCACCTCTATTAGAAATCTTGGAAAATCAATTCTGGATCAGCTTTATTAAATATAATGAATTTATTTAGTGTACCTTTAAAGTTCGATGTTTTATCTTTTTTACCACCTACATATACAGTTGCTTCACTTGAGTTTCTAATGAACCAGATATAGTCTTCATATCCGCCATTTAATCCACTCAATTTTTTGTTTTTAAAATTTGATCCATTTTTATCATCTGTGAATGCATAGAATAATTTGACATCTGATACTGTTGGATCAAAGAATAATAACATTCTATAAGTTTTTTCATATGTCGGTTCGAAAACATGTGCACCAGTAGTTGAACCTGCGCTAACTCCTGACTTCTTTGCATATAATTCAAATGTATTGTTTGAATTTTTAAATGTTAAATCAAAACCACTATAATCCGAAGCATTTATAAAATCTATTAATGTATAACCAGGATGTGATGGATCTGTAACTCCTTCAATGTAAATTGAGAATGGATTTCTACTTCCATCAAGATTTTCTTTTAATAATTGTATTCCTGTATTAATTGGTTGATCACCTTTAAATTCTTGATCATCTAATCTAAAGATAATACCATTTGGATCTGCAGTTGTTACTACATTACTTGTAGTTGTTGCTTCAGTAGATACTTTTTCTTTTTCTCTTGAAGTTTGTGATGTAATTTTAATTGTTCTAGAATCTGTTCTATGGATTGTTGTACCATTAGCTTCATATGACCAATTATATTTTATTTCGAATGTTCCTGTTTTTGTAGGAATGTAATAATCAGTAAGTTCTGCACCATTTGGCATGTTTGTATACCATTCTTGTGATGTACATTTTTCATTATCTTCTTTGCATTGAGTAAATGATGTCTCAGGAACATCTACTGTTATTTTAAATTTATCTTTATATTTAGCTAGTAATGAATTATATGTTGCATCCTCAACTGGATCTGTTGCATTTATTAAGTTACCATTTTCATTACTAAATCCAAAATCTATAGATGCTAATTTAGAATTAGGTGTAATTCCATCAAATACACTAAATGGAATAAAGCCATTTGTTTCATCTTCAGTTCCATTTATTGTTGTCATTTGTAACCAAATTTGAGTGTTATAATCTTCTTCAGTTAATGGGTATTTATAAACCATTTCAAATGAATCACCATCAACGTATGCTTTAACATATCCTAAATACTTATCATCAAGATCAAGTTTTTCTTTAGTATATGGATTAATAGTTTCTTCATCTAATAAACCAGCTTTTACTACTCCATTTAAAGAAACATAAGTAAATGCTTTAGATGAATATAAATCTGCAAAATCATCAGGATATAAACTTACATAGGTTTTGGCAGCATTTTTAATGTTTTCTACCATTCTTTCATATTCAGAATCTTTTGCTCTATTATTAATGGCAATTGTATTAACAATAATTACTGTACCTACGACTGCTATCATTGCTATAACGGCTAATAATTCTGTTAAAGTAAAACCATTTTTCTTTCTCATTTATAACACCCTACTTTACTAATAAATTATACTATATATAAAATATCAAGTAAATAAATCAGGAAAATAAAAAAGTTTAATTACTTAAACTTTTTACTGGTTTTATATTTTAAAAATCTATATTTAATAGATGACTTTAAAAGTGATAATTCATAAGGTTTAGCTTTTGAATATTTTTCATG
>JAILLM010000054.1 GCA_024693165.1 Bacilli bacterium
AATCAGGATCATTATATTCTTTATTACCTATGATAATATCTATATCATTATCATCAAACTCATTAATTTTTTTCTTGTTAGATACAAAAGTATTAATTAATACACCTTTATCCTTAAAATTATCTTTATCAAGTTTAAGTTCATCTAAATAATTATTAAACGAATCATCATCTAAAGCTATAACATTAAGCATTGCAGAATAATATTGATAATCTTCACCTTTATAGTCAATAAACTCTTTAGTGTTTTTAAGATTTGTAGGTTCAATAGCACTTCTTTTCCATACAGTTAATTTATCAACATAATCTATATTTTTATAATCCAAATATGTTTTTAAAGTTTTATCAGATGGATCTTCAAGAGTAATACCAATATTATAATCACTATATTTAATTTCTATACTTACCGCATTTATCATAGCTTCCATAAAATAAGTAAGTCCAATAAATACAGCTACAGATATTACAATTGAAATAACTGTAGTTCTAAATTTCTTTTTATTTCTTTTAATATTTTTATAACTTATTTCTCCACCTATTTTAAATATCTTAGATATTATTTTAGGTACTCTTAAACTCTTTTTCTTTAATTTAATATTAGCTGAGTTTCTAATAGATTCAATTGGAGACACATGAGATGCTCTGATTGAACTTCTTAGTGCTGATAAATAAATTGTAACTACACCTAATAGAACTGATACTAGAATAGCTGCCCATGAAATAACCATATGTAATTCCATTGATGCATCATAAGCTCCAGCCATTAATTTATTAGTTATTACCATTAAAATTGCAGTAGCTATTAAACCTAGCATAACTCCTAAAGGAATACCGATAAGTCCTAGAATAGTAGCTTCATAAAGTACATTCTTTCTAATTTGTTTTTTAGTAGCACCAACACTTCTTAACATTCCATATTGTTTAGTTTTTTCAGTTATTGAAATATCAAAACTATTCTTAATACAGAACACTGAAGTAACAACAATAATTCCTAAAACAACCATTATTACTTTATAAAGATCTCCCATTGCAGATCCTTTAATTGGATCTTTTTCAAATTCTAATAAATACTGATTAATATACATTTCATATTTTGCATTCTCAAAAGCTTTATTAAATTCTTCGGATTCTTCTTGACTAGGCAAATAATTAGGATCTAATGCTTTTGCAAATATAGCTTTATCAATACCTTCAAAATCAGCAATATAATTATATGCATCTTTTAATTTATCTTTTTTAAATCTTATATAAAGATTATATGAATCACTATCATTTATATCATATGTAGTAATTAATGAATAACCTGGAGCAGACGTTGCTTCAATTTGTCTAATTGGTCTACCAATTGTACCAACAACTGTATATTCTTTTTTAGTTGTAGCTTTAAATGTTTCTTCTTCAGAATATGCATCATCTTGAGTTAATTCAGTATTACCTAAATATCTCTTACCAACATCTAAAGTAATCTTATCTCCAATTTGATAGTTAACTCTTCCATTCGTATATAAATGATTAGGAACTAATACTTCAGAATCATTTTCAGGTAGTCTCCCCTTTTCAAGTTTAACTCCTAGATTATTAAACGAATCTTTAGTATATCCCATAATATATACATATGGTTTATTTTCATTAACTGAATCTACTTTAGCATATCCTTCGCCATGAAGTACGCTTATAGCTTCAACTCCTTCGTGTAATTCAAATTTATCTAAATCAGTTTTATCTACATCTTGTAGTTTAACATGATAATTACCAGTAATAACTTTTTCATAATTAATTAATGCACTAAGTCCACTTTCATAAAAAGAAGAAACAGCAGTTAAAAGTGCAATTGAAAGTACAATACCAATAATTGTAACAATTGTTCTTTTCTTATTAAGTTTTAAATTTTTTAAAGTTAATTTGTTAAGTAAGTACATAATTAAACCTCCTCAACAATTCGACCATCTTCGATTTTAATAATTCTATCTGCTTCTTTAGCAATTTCCATATTATGAGTAATCATAACAATAGTTTGTTTATACTCTTTATTAGACTTCTTAAGTAAAGCAACAATCTCATCACTAGACTTACTATCTAAGTTACCAGTTGGTTCATCTGCAAGAACTATTGTTGGATGAGTAATAAGTGCTCTTCCAATAGATACTCTTTGTTGTTGTCCACCAGATAATTCATTAGGTAAATGTTTCTTCCTGTTTTGTAAACCTAACAATTTAATTAATTCATCTAATTCATCTGCATCTACTTTTCTATTATCTAATGATAATGGTAAAGTGATGTTTTCTTCAGCATTTAAGATTGGGATTAAATTATAAAATTGATAAATAAGTCCAACTTGTCTTCTTCTAAATATAGCAAGTTTTTCATCATTTAGTTTAAAAATATCTTCACCATCTATATATACTTTACCAGAAGTTGGTCTATCTACTCCACCAAGTAAATGTAAAAGTGTTGATTTACCAGAACCAGAAGCACCAACTATTGCTACAAATTCTCCTTTATTCACACTGAAAGACACAGCATCAAGTGCTCTTACTTCAGTTGATCCTTTTCCATATATTTTAGTTAACTTTTCTACTTTTAAAATTTCCATATTATTTCACCTTTTCTTATTATATATTATTTTCTACAATACTTGTATTCTCTAATTCTCTACTTTCTTCATTTAATAAAATTGAATATAAACCTGCAAGAGACACAAATACTGTTAAACATGCGATTGAATAAGTAATTACGAACTTTTTCATACACTTTTCCCTCCTTTTTACAACTTCATTATATGAATCAAAAGTTACAGGTAAGTTACAAAATCAAAAAAAATGTAAATTTTTTAAAAAATTAAAAAAAGAAGGATTTTAATCCTTCTTAATTAGTTTTTTCTTTATACCATAAATTGTATTATCTCTATCATAAGTATTAGATATTGTATAGAATCCAAATGAATCTTTATATCCAATTCCTAAGTTATTTATTTTATAATTATCA
>JAILLM010000061.1 GCA_024693165.1 Bacilli bacterium
GATAAAGTTATTGGATATATTAATGATGAAGTTGGATCTAGTTATACAATCTTAGACTCAACGAATGGTATTGGTTTCTTAAATCGTAGAATTATAATGTGTGTAGTTCCAAGTATCAAATTTATCGATTTACGAAATAAACTTACTAAATTAGATAAAAATATTAGTATTGTTTCTAATGATTGTTATTCATTAGATGGTGGTACGGTAGACAGTTTATTAGTGGTATAAGTACTGTATTGTATGATATAATTAACGAGGTGAATGTTATGAATGATGAAAATGCTAACATTAGAGAAATTTTAGCAAATATGAATAGTGATGATTTTAATGAAGAAATCGAAGAACTTGAAGTGTTTGATGATAGTTTAGATGTAAAAAAACCTGAACCTGTTCAAACTGAAGTTGTTGAAAAGTTTGAAGAAGTTAAGAAAGACGAGACTGAACCTGTAGCTGAAGAAGGAAAGGTTGAAGAATTCGAAATTCCTGTAGTTGAGGATGAACCTATAGTTGAAGATGCTCCAGCTGTTGATATTCCTGAAGTTCAAAGTGATTCTAGAGATGATGGTATGCCAAGCATGATTAAAATGTATGGTGAAGTATTAACTGATAAGGAATATATTACAAATCCAGCAATTGCTAGAGATGAAGAAATTAATAAAATGATCCTAGCTTTAATTACACCTGACAAGAGTGCTATTCTTGTTGGTAAACCTGGTATTGGTAAAACTGCTTTAGTTGAAGGTTTAGCTTATAGAATTCATACTAATACTGTACCAGCAGCTATTAGTGGATGGAGAATTATTAAAATTAATATCCCAGCACTTTTAGGTAAGATAAATGTTAATGGTACTGAAGTATCTAAGTTACAATTACTTATTAATGAAATTGATAATTTAGAAAAAACAATTCTATTTATAGATGAAGTTCATTTATTAGTATCTAAGAATGGTACAGCATTAGACTTAGACTTTGCTAACATGTTAAAACCATACTTGGACCGTGGTAGAATCTTAATGATTGGTGCTACTACTTCTGAAGAATATGAAGCATATATCTTAAGAGATAGAGCTTTCGTAAGACGTTTTATTAAGATTGATATTGCTGAACTTACTGGAGATAATGTTGTTAAAGTATTACTTGGTACAATTCCTAAATTTGAAAAGAAAATGGGAGTTAAGATGGGATATACTGATTTCCAACAAGAAAAGTTATACGAATGGGTAGTTCGTAATACTGTTGAAGAAAATCGTATTTATGAAGTTCAAAACAGATATCCTGATATATGTTTAACTATTATATCTAGTGCATTCTCTTATGCGTTGTTTGAAAATAGTGATACTGTACAAATTAAACATTTCTATTTAGCAATGAAAAATACAAATACTATTTATCCTGATAGAATTAAAAAAGCTTTGGATGATTTTAAAAGTACATTCTCTACTTGGTTAATTAATGAAGGAATAGATCCAAATTTAATTTAAAAGAAAACCTCTAACTATTTGTTAGAGGTTTTTATTCCTTGATAAGTATCTCTTTTAACCATTTCTTTATCTATGTCATTAAGTACACAGAATTTTTTTAATAACCATTGAGGTTCGATTAAATCTTCCTTAACTGGATCTCCGGTGATTCTTGCAATAACTATATTTTCATCTAAATATTCTAATTGTGATATTACTATATCTATATATTCTTCCTTTGTTAATATATGGAATGGTTCTTTTTCGTACATGTCTGCTAATTTAGTATTTTTAGTTACATGTAACATATGTATTTTAATTCCATCTACTTTTAAATTGTTCAAGTATTTTGCAGTTTCAATCATATCTTTTTTAGTTTCACCTGGAAGACCATTGATGATATGAACAATTACATTTATATTTCTTCTTTTTAATTCATAGTAACATTCTTCGAATTCTTTAGTTGTATGACCACGATTAATTATGTTTAATGTTTTTTCGTGAATTGTTTGTAGACCTAATTCAATTGTTAAGTAAGTTTTTTTACTGAGTTCTTCAATATAATCATAGATTTCTTTGTTAAAACAATCTGGACGAGTAGCAATTGATATACCAATTACACCAGGTAAGTTAATAACTGATTCGTATTTTTCTTTTAACTCTTCGACTGGACCATAAGTGTTTGAATTAGCTTGAAAGTATGCGATATATTTTGCATCAGGCCATTTCTTTAACATTATGTCTCTGACTTCATTAAATTGTTTTACTAAGTTATCTTTAATATTACCAGCGAAATCACCAGAACCACTTGGTGAACAGTATATGCATCCTCCAGTTCCTTTAGATCCATCTTTATTTGGACAAGTGAATCCACCATTTAAAGATACTTTAAAAACTTTTGAATTAAACTTGGTTTTATAAAAATAATTTAATGTATAATAACGTTTATTATCTAATGTGTTTTTAAACATAAAATCACCTAGGTGTATTTTAACATAATTAAGAAAAAATTGCTTATTATGTTAAAAAAATGTTGCAAAAGAGTAACTTTATGTTATAATTAATTATGTCGAGCAGGAAATGCGGGTGTAGGTCAATGGTAGACTTCCAGCCTTCCAAGCTGATTACGTGAGTTCGATTCTCATCACCCGCTCCATTTAATGCCCAATTAGCTCAGTTGGTAGAGCGCGCGGCTGTTAACCGCTAGGTCGTAGGTTCGAGTCCTACATTGGGCGCCAGTTTGATATTAAAGGTTTCAATTTTGAAACCTTTTTTATTTTGTTGTTTATATTTTCTATTTTTGTTATACTAATATAAGAATAGGAGAATATAATATGGAGAATTTTGCAAAACCTAGTGTACTTAAAAATCATAAAAATTCTTTCAACAGCAGTGTTAAAGCTATCAGAGAACTTATAGATAATATGTCTTCTGAATATTCTCATACTGCGGATAATATCAGTGCTTATTCTGATAAAAGAAAAGGACTTATTCAATCTTTAGAGAATAAGTTTAAAAAGTATAATTTAAATTATAAAGAACCTTTAATTCAAAATGAGTTAAGTGAAATTGTCGGATATGCTAAAGAATTAGAAAGTCAATTAGATATTTCATTAGCTTCTTTAGACGGAGATAAAAAGCAATCAGTTTTAGATGATTCTTTAACTATTCCTTCTGACATTACACAAATTGAAATTATTTCTGATCGAATTGAAAAAGCTAGTAAAAGATTACTTGAATTAGATAAAGAATTATCTTTATTTAGAATTCCTGAACAAGATTCTAAAGAGGAAAAGGTTATTAACTTCAAGGATTTAGTAAATAAAAAGAAAAATGAAGAAGCAAAAGAACCTGAAGTAAAAGAAGAAGGTAAAGTAGTTTCATTAGAAGATTTTACTGATGATACTATTAGTTCTGAAATCTTTAAAGATGAAGAATCAGATGAAGCTGAATTATCAAATTATATTAACAATCTATTATCTGATGATAGTGATGTTGTTAAAGTTAAATTTGATGATGAAAATTCTAGTTTAACTGATAAAGTTGAAGCTGTTTATGGTGATTCTGATTTATGGAATAAAGTTTATAATTATAATGATAATAATAAAGATGTTATAGATGGAATAGCTCACGAACTAGGGATGACACTTGAAGAGGTTGTAGCTGATAAAGATGCTTTAAAAGGAAGTATTATTGATTTTCCAACTGAATTAGATTTAGAAGAAGAAAATGTTAAAAGATTAGGATAAATTTCTAATCTTTTTTTGTTTTCTAAAATTTGATTCTGGAAGTCATATTTTCCTTTTAAAAAAAATATAAAAATGATAAAATTTAATTAGGATAGAGAATAGTTAAGTGCAGCATAGATTATACATCATTTCTATCAAAAATGGTGGAGGGTGTAATGGAAGAAAAATTAAGTCGTTTCATCGAATTAACTAAAAGAGAAGTTAGTTTAGATGATGTTTGTGAAGAATTAGAAATCACAAAATTAGAAGCTTTAGGATTAAAGAAACAAGCAAAAGAAGCTGGTTATAACATTGTTTCGGAACAAAAGAATGGTGAATTAATTGTTTATAACCAAGGTGAAATGAACAATTCAAAAGAAGAAAATTTTGAATTTAAAAGCGATGAAAATAATGAGTTTAAGTTTTTGGCTATTTCAAATACGCTTTTGGGTAGTAAGAGTCAACAGCTATCTATATTAAAAGATATTTACAAAAAAGCAAAAGAAGAAGGTATTACAAAGATATTTGTGTGTGGTAATTTAAGTGCGGGAACTTACTCTCTTAAGAATGCTTATCATGATACAAATTTCATTTCTGATAAAGAAAATCAAATAGATTATATTATTGAGAATTATCCTAAGGAAGAAGGTATTACGACTTATTTTGTTACAGACAAAAAGGAAGAAGGAAAAATTAGTGTTGGTAAGAGAGTAAGTGAAGCTAGAAGTGATATGGTTTATCTTGGAAGTTCGTCAGCAGATATTAAAGTTGATAATGTTAAGATGAAGATAATTTCTAGTCCTATTCAACAAACTTACACTGTTTCTTATAGACCTCAACAATTTGCTAAGTCATTTAGAAGTGAGGATAAACCAGATATTTTATTACTTGGTGGATTAAATCAATTAGATCATATAACTTATAGAGAAGTTAATGTTTTATCAATTCCTTCTTTAGCAGCTACTACTAAAGAAATGGAAGATAAAAGAAGAAGTAATACAATTGGTGCTATGGCAGTTAAAGTAACAACTGATAAATCTGGTAAGATTGATAAAGATAAGGGTGTTATTTTTACATCAATTCCTTATTATGTTACTGATAAAGATGACTATAAGAGAAATGCTGAACCTATTATTATGACTTCAAGTTCATCAGTTATTAATAATGATGATGAAATTGGTAAAGCAGAAGCTGAAAGATATTTTAATTTAATGAAACACAATAAAAGTGTTGAAGAATTTAAATCTAAACATCATATGTCTGATGCGGAATTTAGTGGAATCTTAGAATTGTGTAATATGTATGGTAAAACAATTGATATTACATTGAATAAAGATGGAGTACCTGTATTTAAGAAAGGTATACCTAAAGGAGTTTCAGTTAATAAACCTGATATAACTTCAAATTATATTGTTGAAAACGAATTCTTAATTGTTTCAGATACACATTTATGTAATAATCATCAACAATTACATTTATTAAATGATTTATATAAAGAAGCATATGATAGAGGAATTGATACAGTATTCCATGTCGGAGATATTGTAGATGGTTTCTATCCTAATAGAAAGCCATATCCACCACAACAATTCTTATATGATTTTAACGATCAAGCTGATTATGTAATTAATATGTATCCATATGTTAATGGTATTACTACTTATTATATTACAGGTAATCATGATATGACTCACTATAGAAATGGTGGAGCTTCTATTGATCATTGGATTGGTAAAGATAGAAAAGATATGATTCATTTAGGACAAGATTTAGGACAAATCGAATTTGATAATGTTAAATATAGGTTAGATCATCCAGGAGATGGATCAGCAGATAGTTTATCTTATAAAATTCAAAAGAGACTTGAAATTATTAATTCTGGAGATAAACCAAATATTTATTTATGTGGTCATTATCATAAAGGTTATTATATGTTATATAGAAATGTTCATGCCTTTACTTGCCCTGCATTATGTGCAACTACAAGTTTTGAACATCAAAAAGGTTTAAATAATTATCTTGGTGGATTCTTTATTACTGTATATTCTGATAAGAAGACTGGTAATGTTGAATACTTAGCAGTTGAAGAAAAATTATATGGTAAAAATGATATTTGGGATGAACCTGGAAAAGATAAGAATAAAGTTAAACAATTAGTAATTAGATAATATAAATATTTTTAATTAAGAATTATAATTTAATGATTGTAATTCTTTTTTTTATGTTATAATATAAAACATTAATGAAGAAATGGGAGATATAAAATGGAATTTGATAAAAAAATTAATAGTAGTTGTAATGAAGTATTATTCATTGCTAGTCCTCGTTTAGGTAATACTAGTCAACAATTACATATAATTAACGATTTGTATGAAAAAGCCAAAGATAGAGGTGTAGATACAGTAATAAATTTAGGAGATATTGCTGATGGAGAATATTATAGTAGAGTATATGATAATACTCAATTTATTAACAATTTAAAAGAACAAGCAAAATATATTTCAAGTATCTATCCTTATGTAGAAGGTATAACTACTTATTATATGGATTCAACAAAACACTATAGTCAAAATAAAGATGAAGAATTTGAATTAAATGATATCATTAAAAATGAAAGAGAAGATATGGTTTATGTTGGTGATAAATGTTCTTATATTAAATTTAATCGTATTAAGATGGTTTTAGATTCTACTTCTCAACGTGTAGTATTGGATTCTCAATATAGATTAAGAAATTCTGCTACACGTTTAATGGCAAATAAAGTAGATTTTGATTTTTTAGTAAATGGTACTCAACATGAAGATTATATTGAAAGATACCATGATAAAATTCTTATGAGTACACCTGTTGTACATTCAAATACATGTTTTGAATCTATTCATGGTATTAATAATCATGTTGGTGGAGTATTTGTTAAATTCTATACTGATGATTATGGAAAAATAGATTATGTTGATTTTGATCCTGTATTATATGGTAAAAGTGATTTCTGGGATGAAGCTGATAAAGACAGTCAAAAAGTAAAACAATTAGTTATAAAAAAATAGCTGTTAATTATTTAACAACTTTTTTGTTTTTATGTTATAATAAAACAACTTGGAGAGAAAAGGTGAAATAATATGACAAAAAACGATTATTTAAGATTAAGTGAAATTATTTTAGGATTAAGAGAAGAATATCAAAAAACTTATGATGAATTAGAAGAATTAAAACAACATTTATTTTTAACTAGAGGAGTAGTTGCTACTTTTGGTGTTTATTCTAATGATATTGTAAAGTATTATTTATTATTACATTTAGAAAAGAAATTAAGTGCTTTAGAAACTATTATTAATTTTGTT
>JAILLM010000058.1 GCA_024693165.1 Bacilli bacterium
TAAGGTTTAACATCTAAAGAACTAAGTTTCTTCATAAGAGTATCTTTACTAATATTATATTCTTTACTTAATTCATTAATTGTTGCTTCAATTAATATTTCATCACTATTCTTTTTTAACTCTTCTAAAACTGAATTAATATATTTACTAATATCTTCAGCTCTATTTAAGTTCATATTTTTACTAAACGTCTTCTTCTTAAATTCAAAGAACGTCATACTATGATTAATTAAATCTAAGTAACTATCTACTCCATGTTTAATAATATACTCATCAGGGTCTTTTTCCATCGAAAGTCTACATACAAGTGGACTAATACCACTCTTTTGTAATAACTCTCCTGCAGCAAGGGTTGCTTTTTCACCAGCATTATCCGCATCGAAACATAGCACAATATCTACATTTAATCTTTTAAGTAAATTTATATGGTTTTCTGTTAAAGCAGTACCCATAGTAGCGCAAACATTCTTAATACCACTAGCATATACTCTAATAGCATCCATTTGTCCTTCTACTAGAATTATCTTTTTAACTCTCTTTGCTTCATTTCTTGCTCTATGGAAGTTAAATAATATCTCTCCTTTTTTAAATATTGGAGTCTCTTTAGTATTAATATATTTAGCTTCATCATCTTTCTTTTCATAGATACGAGCTGAAAAAGCTACTGCTCTACCATTTGCGTTATGAATTGGAAAAGTAACTCTATCTCTAAACAAATCATATAATGATTTACCTCTATTAATTAAACCAGAATTAATTAGAGTTTCTTCATCATAGTCTTTAGCTATAAGTAACTTCGTTAAAGTATCCATTTCTTTAGAAGCATATCCAATTTCAAACTCATCAATAATCTCATCACTTAAACCACGATCATTTAAATACTTATGAGCATCATGACCTAATTTTGATTTTAAATTATTTTGATAATACTTAATTGCAAGTTCATATGCTTCATACATTGATTCATACTTACTTGTTTGTTTGAAATCTAAATCTAGTTCAATACCAGATTTTTCTGCAACAATCTTAACAGCTTCTAGAAATGAAACATTTTCATAATCTTGAACGAATTTAAAAACATTACCAGTTGCATGACAAGTAAAGCATGAATAAATTCCTTTTTCCTTCGATACACTCATTGAAGGTGTATGGTCATCATGGAAAGGACAAACAGCAAAATAGTTCTTTCCTTTTTTAACCAAATCTATATAGGAACTAATAATATTTACAATGTCAGCACTCTTCTGAATCTTATTAATTTCTTCATTTGTTAATTGTGCCATAAATTTTACCCTCTACTATATATTTTTACCGCTAGGTACTGATTTTACTTAAAATTTTTAATATTTTCATAAAAAAAATGGTATTTTTTACAAATACCATAATTTTTCTCCGTTTTTTCTAACTTCTTTAATTATTCCTGAACCAATACATTCTTCTCCAAGATATAAAACACAAGCTTGACCAGGAGTTACTGATGCAACTTTTTCAGGATATTTAACTCTTAAAAGTCCATCTTCAATTTCTTCAATTGAAACTTCAAAGTCTTGTCCTCTATATCTAAATTTAGCAGTACAGAATGTAGGAACTCTTGGACTAATAAAATTAACATCTTCTAAGATACATTCATCACTATAAAGTGTTTCAGGATCTTCACCAAATGCTACATATAAAATATTCTTTTCTACATTTTTACCAACAACGAAATGTTTATCTTTATAGCCACCAATACCTACTTGTTTTCTTTGACCAATTGTATAATTCATTAATCCTTGGTGAGTACCAATCTTTTCTCCAGTATCTACATTAATAATATCTCCAGGATTTGGTTTTAAATAATTAGAAACAAACTTTTGATAATTTCTTTCACCAATAAAACAAATACCAGTTGAATCTTTCTTCTTAGCTGTAGGTATTCCTGCTTTTTCAGCAATTTCTCTTACCTCAGGTTTAGTTAAATCTCCAAGTGGGAATAATACATCTTTTAATTGATTAGGACTTAATTGAGCTAAAAAGTATGATTGATCTTTATTTAAATCTTTTGCTCTATATAATCTATTATTTTTAGTATTAGCATAATGACCAGTTGCAATATAATCAGCGCCAAGTTCTCTTGCTTTCTTAATAAATGAATCAAATTTAATATATTTATTACACATTAAATCTGGATTAGGAGTTCTTCCTTTTTCTAATTCTCTTAAGAAATAAGAGAATACATTATCCCAATATTCTTTTATAAAGTCTACTCTATGAAGTGGAATACCTATATGTTCACATACCGCAAGTGCATCATTATAATCTTGTTCTTGTGGACATATATTTTCACTTAATGTTGGGTTACCTTCAATATCATTATTTATCATAGCATCCCAATTACGCATAAATAATCCAATAACTTCATAACCTTCTTGTTTTAAAAGATAAGCTGCAACTGATGAATCTACTCCACCAGACATTCCTATAACCACTTTTTTAGCCATAATAATCCCTCTTTTCGTTGGTATTATAACATACATTGGAAAAATTTACACTTTTCTTGAAGGTATAAATATTATATAATTATTTTGTGGTGATAAAAATGAAAAAAGAAATAGATCAAAGCGTATATGAACAAGTTGGTCATATAAGAATCAAAGAAAGTAAAAAGAAAAATAAAAAGAACAAATCAGGAAAAGCATGGTGGGAAATCATCTTAACTTGGGGAATGTTAATTGCAATGACTGCAGCATTCGTTGTTCCACTAATTTTATATTTCATTAGAACAATTGGTGAATAATACTTCTTAAAGAAGTATTTTTTTGTGACATAAAAAAATGAGCGATTAAACACTCATTAATTCATCATTCTTAAGCTTAACTGTTTCTTCAACTTTTTTATTAAACTTATTAATAAGCTCTTGAACGTCTTCTTGAAGTCCTTTTTCTTGGTCTTCAGTTAAACTATCATCTTTCTTAATTGAATTTAAGATATCTTGTCTAATATTTCTTAATTGAACTTTAGCATCTTCTCCCATAGATGACGCTTGTTTAACATAAGCTTTTCTTGTATCTTCAGTCATTTGAGGAATAGTCATAATAATAACTTCTCCATTATTAGATGGAGCAATTCCTAAATTAGCTTCGTTAATAGCATGTTCAATATCTTTAATAATAGTTTTATCAAATGGTTTAACCATTAATTGTCTTGCTTCTGGAACAGTAATATTAGCTACTTGATTTAATGGAGTTGGAACACCATAGTATTCAACTTTTACTCCACTAAGCATTGATGGATTAGCTCTACCTGCTCTAATAGTAACAAGTCTTTTTTCTAAGTTTTCGATTGCTTCTAGCATTCTCATTTCAGTTTCTTCTAAGTAATTCATTATTACACCTCTTCGTTTTAATATTATATATTATTGTATTTTAGATATCAAGTGATAAAAACATCATGATTATAATTGCAACAGTTAAAATTTCTAAAATAATAGTTATCGTAGAAAATGCTGCTTGTCTACGATCATTTGATTTTTGTAGAGTTCTAACTTTAACATTTTCTTGAACTTGCTCTTTAGTTTCACCTTCAATACCAAACTCATTTATTTCTTCAATAGCTTCTTCTCTTACATCATTATAATAAAGATTAAAGAATTCATCTAATTTAGTTAATAAATTAAATTCTTGAAGACTCATATTAGAATCATTAACTACTGATTCACTATGTTTAGCACTTTCTAATCTATCTTTATTTTCAAGATAATATGTTCTTACACATTGTACTAATTCAGGTTCGATATTTTGAGTATAACCAAGATCAAATAAAGCATTTAATTGACTAATTAATTTATTTTGTCTATCTTTATCATTACTTTCAAGAATAATTTTTCTATTTTCAAATAAATTTAAAAATTCTGATTTATCAAACATGACTTGCACATCCATATTTCCTACCACCTTATCAATTGGATCATCAACACTCTTAGGTTCATCTTGATTACTTTCTATTGTTGGTTTTTCTTCAGGAACAATTGTCTTTTCATTTGAAATATATCTTGATGGTGGTTGAATAAATTCAACTCTTCTTACTCCATCTTCAGTATAGCCTTTCATTACACCATCACCAACGGTATAGAAAATTTCACCATACTTATCTATAGAAATATAAATATCTTCATTAGCCATAAATTGTCGTGCTTGTCTTTTAACTTCATCAAATTCATAACTTAAGACATTATTATCTTTAATTAAAGGTTTTCTCATTTTATTTCTAACTTCTTCATCAGTAAGATAAGTATCAAGTTTTACTGAATCTAAAGCTGATTCTGTAGAGAACTTTAAAGTGTTTGCAAATTCAGTTGGAGTCATATTATTTATCCTTGATGCATATTCATTTTTAAATCTAGCTAAATAATCTGGATCAGTAAGTTGAATTAATTCTACTCTACCTTCATCATTAGTAATAGCTAAATACTCTAAATGACTTTTGCTATCAGTTCTACCTTCTCCAACAGATACAAGTTTAACATTGTTAGATAAATAATCATTATCAGTTTTTATTTTATCTAATGAAACTTGATTAGATTCTAATTCTTCATCTTTAATAACACCATTATATTCTTCGATTAATTGTTCAAGTGGAGCAACCAAAGGTTCTTCATTTTTATAAATATTTTCATTAACATTATCATTCTTTAATTTTCTACATAAACTTTCAATAAAATCTATATCATTACCAAGTTCATCAATATCAATCCTAGAAATCATTTGAGCTACTTCTTCAACTGTATAAGTTCTCATTTCTTCGGGAGTAAAGATTGCTCTATTAGAATCTGTAGGTTCTACCTTAAATGAAAGTTCTAATTTGTCTCCTCTTTCAACTTCTCTTTTGTTAGAAACTATATTTTTTAAAATTGCTATTATCTTCTTCGTGTCCATTATTAACCACCCATGATCTTTCTAAATTCAGATCTATACTTTCTTTGTTTATTTTCAATTACTACTCTTTGGCAAAGAGAAAGTAAAATAATTAAATTTAACATGTAAGAACCACCATAACTCATAAATGGTAAAGGTACTCCTGTTAAAGGAATCAAAGCAAGGATTCCACCTAAATTAACTACAATATGTAAAAGTAAATATGCAAAAGTACCAAATGCAATTATAGATCCACTTAAGTCTTTAGTTCCTCTTGCTATACTTAATAATTTAAATAACAAGAATATATATAAGAATAATATGAAGAAACCACCAATTAAACCAGTTTCTTCTACTATTACTGGGAATATAAAGTCAGTATGTGCTTCAGGTAAATACAAATACTTTTGAGTAGACTTACCTAACCCTTTACCAAATATTCCACCATTATTAATAGCTATATATCCATTACAAACTTGATAACCTGTATCTTCTTGATATCTATCACATGGATTTGAGAAATTAAATCTTTTTGCTTGCATCTCATTTAAGAATACTTTACTATTCATTAATGCAAATATACCTAAGAAAAATACCATTACAAATATAATTTTAGAATAAGTAATTGTACTACTTCTTCCAAAAGGAATACTATAAAAAATTAATACAGTAATACCGCCTATAATCAAAGCAGTTCCAAGGTCAGGTTCCGCAGCAACTAAACCAGCAACCATTAAACATGGAACTAAAGGCATAAGCGCATCATATTTACCTCTATAACTTTTCTTATTTCCATAAGCAAATGCTAAATATACAATAATAGCAGTCTTAGCAAACTCACTTGGTTGTAATGTAAATAAACCAAATATATTTAACCAACTCTTTGCACTATTAGTAATTGATCCATAAGACTTAAGCAAGAATAATACTCCAATCATACCTATAATAAGAAATCTTGAAGTCTTTTTGTATTTACTTAATGGAATATTCATAATTACAATAGATGCAAATAAACCTACTATTACAAATATTAATTGTCTTTCAAAAAAATAATACTCTGCAACTTTATATTGTAAAACTGCAGCTACAGATGAAGCTGAAAATATCATAATTAATCCTATTACGATTAAAATAATACTAACAAAAAATAAAGTAGACATTCCTTTATTTTTTGTTAGTATTATTTTAATCGTAAT
>JAILLM010000093.1 GCA_024693165.1 Bacilli bacterium
ATATAGAATATGAAATGTTTATCTAAATTTAATAATGGTAAAGTAATAGTTATTTTCTTATTGAAATAACTTAACTTAAACTTAGGATGAATATTATAAGTTATTAAGAATAACTTTTCTCCATCCATTTTATTAGATATATCTTCTGGCAATTCTACTTTTAAATAATTATTTCTATTTTCAACATTTGTAATATGTAATTCTTGAGCAAGTTTCTCAAACCACTCTTCATACATATATACTTCCATATCTTTATCAATCTTACCAAATCTATCTTCAATTTCTGCTTTAATTTGATCAAGAGATTCTTTATCTTTAATTTCGTTAATCATCTTATGAATATCTATCTTAATATTTTCATCACTAACATATTCATCTTTAATGTGATTTGTAACTTCAATTAATGGATTTTGTTCTTCATCTTCTTCGACTTCTTCACCATTTAAAAGTTTAAGTTCATTATTAAGCATTTGTGTATATAACTCTAAACCAATCGCATCTATGAATCCTGCTTGTTCTGAACCTAACATATCTCCAGCTCCACGAATTGATAAGTCTCTCATAGCAATCTTATATCCACTACCAAGTTCAGTAAAGTCTTTAATTGATTCAAGTCTCTTTCTAGCTGTTTCAGTTAATATCTTAGATGGTTTATACATAAGGTAAGCATAAGCTATCTTATTAGATCTACCTACACGACCTCTTAATTGGTAAAGTTGTGATAAACCAAATGTATCAGAATCTAAAACTATTAATGTATTAACATTAGGTATATCTATACCGGTTTCAATGATTGTAGTACAAATCATAATGTCATACTTACCATCAATAAAGTCAGTTACTACATCTTCTAGTTCATACTTATTCATTTTTCCATGAGCTACAACAATACGAGCTTCAGGAACTAGGTTCTTAATTTTTGTTCTTATATCTTCAATAGATTGTACTTTATTATAAAGTAAGAATACTTGTCCACCACGAGTTAACTCCTTATAGATAGCATCTTTAATAATCATATCATTTTCTTCGATAACATAAGTTTGAACTGGATATCTATTTACTGGAGGTGTATCTATGATAGATAAATCTCTTAAACCAGACATCGCCATCTTTAATGTTCTTGGAATTGGTGTTGCACTTAAAGTTAAAACATTAACATCAGTTTTAATCTTTTTAATTTTTTCTTTTTGAGAAACACCAAATCTTTGTTCTTCATCGATAATTAATAGTCCTAAATTCTTATAACTTATCTCCGGATTAAGAAGTTTATGAGTACCAAACACAATATCAATTGTTCCTTCTTTAAGTCCTTTGATAATTCTATTAGTTTCTTTTACAGATGTGAATCTATTAAGTAAAGCTATATTAATTGGGAATTCTTTAAATCTTTCTAATGCACTTTTATATTGTTGTCTTGATAAAAGTGTTGTTGGACAAAGATAAGCTACTTGAAATCCATTCATTACTGCCTTAAACATTCCACGGAAAGCTACTTCAGTTTTACCAAATCCTACATCTCCACAAAGAAGTCTATCCATAGGTCTTTTCTTTGTTAAATCTACATCAATTTCTTTAATACATTTTAATTGGTCATTAGTTTCAGTAAAGACAAATTGATTATCAAATATAACTTCTTCTGGATATGTATCAAATATTGGTCCTTCTATTTGAGAACGTGCAGCATATAATTTTATTAACTCATCACTAATATCATGAATTCTATTTCTTGCTTTTAATTTAGTTTTTGCCCATTGAGCAGAATTTAATTTATTAATTGTAGGTTTATGACCATCAGCTTCATTATATTTATAAATTGATGTTATTTTTTCTACTGGAATATAAACTTTATCATTACCAGCATAATTAATTAAAATATAATCTCTAGTCATTCCTTGTTTTTGAATAGGTACAATACCACCATAAATACCAATACCATGTTGACTATGAACTACATAATCACCAGGTTTAATATCATTAAAACTTTTAACTTTTGTACCCATCTTATAGTTATTTTTATAAACACTTGTTATTCTTTCGTCACTTATGTCATATTCTGAGATTACACAGTAATCTTTAAAAATAAATCCTTCATTAGATTTTTGTTTAATAATATTAACTTGATTATCTTTGATTGATCCAATATTAACATTTTTAAATAAAGGAGAAATTTTTTCAATTTGAGAATCTTTAGTAAGACAGATAACTACTGTTTTCTTTTGTTTATTAACAAAATCAACGAATGCATCAAAATCACCTTTAAACTTAATAATTGGTTGTGATTCATATGATTCATCATTCTTTAAATTATTAATAGTATCTAAATTGATATATTCATCAACTTTAATATCATTAAATGAATACATGTATTTAGTATTTATATCTAATTCTTTAGATTCATTATATTCTTTAATATCTTCAGTCAGTTTTTCTAAACCTAATTCAATTTGATTTCTATTAACATAGAAAACAAATGGATTATCTAAATAATCATAAATACAAGATTTTTCCTCAGTTTCAATTTCATCAATTGGTAAGATAGTAAATGAATCTAAATTACCTGTTGATAATTGAGTATTTTCATTAAAGAATCTAATTGAATCAATATCATCACCAAAGAATTCTATTCTTATTGGATGATCACTTTCTATCGGAAAAATATCAATAATGTAACCGCGAACTGCATATTCACCAGTTGCACTTACAATTGAATCCCTTTTATAACCAAAAGATTCTAGTTTTTCAATAAACTTAGTTCTATCATGTGAATCATTAATATGTAGTTTTAATTGATATTCATGTTTATTTTTATTACTAGGTAAATAATGTAAGTAACCGGTTAAATTAGTTATTACAATTCTATTACCTTTCTTTATTTCTTCAAGAGTTTCTAGTCTTTTTACCTTTAAATCAGGAGATTGAGCGATGGCTACACTTGATAAAAAGTCATCCATCGGAAAAAGACATACATCATCATTGTATGTTTTTAATTTTTGATACAACATATTAGAGTCAAATAATGAATTAGTTACAATTAATGTATTCTTTTTGAATCTATTAAAATATTCATTGAAATACAAAACGGCTAACTCTTCAGTTAACCCACTTATATTACTTTTACTTTTATAGTTAAAATATTTACTAATAAAGTCCATAATTTAACCTCTTCTGTTAAAGTCTACCATTAGAACTTCAATTTTATCATATTCAAAATTTTCAATTACATTAACTATTTTTAAAAAATTTGAATCAATACTTTCTAATTCTGACTTTCCAAATTTTCCTAAGACATAATCTTTAGTATCTATTGATCTATCGTGTGATACACCAACTTTAATTCTTGCAAATTCATCAGTATGGATATTAGCAATTATATCTTTAATACCATTATGTCCACCTGCTGAAGATTTAGCTTTTAATCTAACTTGACCAACACTTAAATCTAAATCATCTTGAATAACAAGTATATCTTTATAATCAATCTTATAGAATTTCATAAATGCAGCTACAACACCACCAGAAAGATTCATATATGATTGAGGTTTTAAAAAAATATGCTTTTCTCCATTAATATTAGTTTCATAATATTCTCCATTAAATTTCTTAGACCATTTAACATTTCCTAAGTATTTATCAAGAATCATAAACCCTATATTATGTCTTGTTTTTTCATATTCTTTTCCTGGATTACCTAATCCTACGATTAGTTTCATTTTTACCCCTCCTAAAAAACATTCTTATAACTTTTATGTGCCTTTATATAAATTGGCTTAGTTATTTTAACATAATTTTCACCATTGTAAACAGATTCTATTAAAATTGAAGTACATTCTGAATTTTCATCATTATATATAGGTACTAATTTTTTAACACCAAAATTGTATTTATTTAATAAAACTATAATATCAGCTAATCTAAAATCTTTATGTACTAAATAAAAAGTACCATTATAATTTATATTTTTAGCTGCGATTGATATTATATCTTCCAAAGTAACAGTTAATTCATGTCTTGCGATTGCTTTTACTTTATTATCATTAATATTAATGTCTGGGTTTGTTTTAAAATATGGAGGATTACAAGTTATATAATCAAATTTAGTGTTATTAGTATAATTACTAATATTCTTAACATCATCATGAATATATTTAACA
The DNA here is from genome assembly GCA_024693165.1 of Bacilli bacterium. Lineage (GTDB taxonomy): Bacteria > Bacillota_I > Bacilli_A > RF39 > UBA660 > UBA6985. The sequence continues at coordinate 4,152 of JAILLM010000093.1, forward strand.
TTAGTTACATTATTAATTTCCAAACTCTTTGTACCTAATTCATATATTTCATCTTGTAATTCAATTGCAGTAATA
>JAILLM010000100.1 GCA_024693165.1 Bacilli bacterium
ACTAAAGAATAGTTTCTAAGCATTCTTAATACTTTCATATCATAGATTATTTCATTTGTATAACAAGACTTACAAATAAGTCCTCCTTCATCAGGATCAATTGTAATAATATCTTTTTTACTTCCACATTTAACACATTCAGTTAAATTAAGAGGAACTCCTAAAAAATCTAAAAGTTTTACTTCTAATATATTAGTCATTACTTTAGGATTTAACCCTTCTTCAATCTTTTCTACGGTATCATTAAATATTTTAAAAATAATTGGATTGTTATTTTGTTTTATTACTTGGCTAGTTAACTCAGTGATATAAGAAAAGTAACTAAACTTAGTTAAGTCTTTCTTTATATTAGAGAAGTCGTTAATAATACTTCCTTCTTTTAATGTTGAAGTACCCTTCTCTTTATAATATATTACAAACTCTCCAAAGATTAGCTTTTGACTAACTAGTCTTAAACTGCTTTTAACATTTTTACAACCTTTAGAAATAATACCTACGACTCCATCTTCAGTTAATACATTAAGTATTCTAGAAGAATCACCATAATCAGTAGTATGTATTACATATCCCTTAATCTTTTTTAACATAAACCCTCCAAAATAAAAGGAGAATATTAATTATTCTCCTAAACCTAAGTTATCTACTAAGAATGAATCTTTGTTTCTCCAATTTTTAATTGTTTTAACATATAATTCTAAGTAACAAGGTTTCTTATACATTTTTTCAATGTCTCTTCTTGCTTGAGTACCAATTTCTTTTAACATACTTCCTTGTTTACCAATAATAATTTTCTTAAGAGAATCTCTTGATACAATTATATCTACTTGAGCTTCAATAAGTGATGCTTTTTCATGATAGTTTTGAAGTACACATGTAATTGAATGAGGTACTTCATCATTAGTTAAATTAAGTATCTTTTCTCTAACTAATTCTGTAACCATGAATTTAGGATCATTACTACTTGTTACATCATCATCATAGTATTTAACTAAATCACTTAAATAATTCTTTGTAATATTAATAAGTTCATCAATATTAATATGTTTAAGTGCACTTACAGGAATTATTTCTTGGAAATCATATAAATCTTTATATTTAACAATTGCTTTAAATATTCCTTCTTTAGTAAGTTTATCAATCTTATTAAGAACTAAGATAACTGGAGTATTAGTTTTCTTAAGCGTTTCAAGAATCATCTTGTCACCCTTACCTAAACCACCAGCAGCATCTACTACAAAAAGAATTGCATCTATATCATCTAGCGAATCATATGATTCTTTATTAAGTTTCTTTCCTAATTTATCAGTTGCTCTTGCAATACCAGGTGTATCTACGAATACGATTTGAAAATCATCACCGTGGTATACTCCTTGGATTGTATTTCTAGTTGTTCCAGCAACGTTAGATACGATTGCTATTTTTTCATTTATGATTGCATTAATTAAAGTACTTTTACCAGTATTTGGTCTACCTACAATACTAACAAATCCACTTCTCATGAATACACTCTCCTTTTTATTTTTCTTTATAATTATATCACGAAATAATATTTAAATCATTTAATATTTCGTCTTGTAATCCAAATTGGATTTTTTCTTCTTCTTCACTTCTTGTATGATCATATCCAAGTAAATGAAGTAAGCCATGGCAAACTAAGAATGATAGTTCTCTTTTTTCAGAATGACCATATTCTTTAGCTTGCGCTTGCATTTTTGGAATACTTACAAAAATATCTCCTAAAACTCTAATTTCACTTTTAATATTATCATTATCTTCTAGGGCAAATGATAAAACATCTGTAGTTCTATCAATACCTCTAGTTTCTAAATTCATCTTATGCATTTCTTCATCATCAATAAAGATTACTGACAAGAATGATCCTTCTGCATTTTCATGTTTAAGTGTAGCAGTAATAACTTCATCTAAATATGAATAATCAAAATCTACACCAAATTCATCATATATTTCGTAGTTTTTCATATATCCTCCTACATAACTGTTTTATATACTAGGAATGAAATAATTCCTATAAATGTTAACATAATTATTACTTTAATAAAATTACTTATAATTGAATCTTCTTTAAAGATTCTTTTAATAATTAAGAATATAAAATATCCAAATAATCCACCAACAAAGTTAAGTATAATATCATCTACATCAAAACTTCTTCCGATATACATTTGAGTAGTTTCAATACCTAAAGAAGTAAGT
>JAILLM010000102.1 GCA_024693165.1 Bacilli bacterium
GAATTACCATCACTTTTACATATTTTAATTAGATCTCTTTCTCTGATTAGATGTTTATCTTTTTCAATGTCGTTAAAAACATCTATTTGACTTGTATCATATAATTTATTTTTGTCTATTTTGTTTTCTCCATTAAATAATACTGCATTAAATATATCACTGAAAAGCTCAGGATTATTTAAATATTCTCTTGTAAAAAGATCAAATTCTTTATGATTTTTCTTATGTTTAAATGATTGATTTTCCATAAAAATCACCTCACTTATAGAATATATCTAACACATCCATAAGTCAATAAATTTTATTTTCTCAAATTTACAAGAAAACGTGATAACAAAGCCATAATTTTAACTAAATTTCCTCAAATTTCAAAGTCTATAATTGAGTTTTTAGCAGAACAAAAGTGAAAACTAAATAAATTTATTTTTCACCTATGAGGCCTAATGGCCTCTTTTTATTTTAGTAATATTCCATTATAATATCATTGGTGTTTACTTATGATTAATGTTACTAAAGACTTTTTATCACTAGATAATAGTGTTAGAACTGAACATTTTAGAAATATTTTATTAAAAGCTGCTAGAAATGGTGAAAGAGTGTATCAAAATGCTTTTAACACTATAAACAATTTACCATGTGTTAGAGAATCTAAAGGTAAAGTAACTTTAAGAGAATTGTTTTCTGAATATTGGGATATATTTTATGACTATTATTATCCTTTAGGTAAAATACGTTCTTCTGTTAAGGATAATGTAGAAGCTATGATTCACTGTAAAGATTTTTCTAAAGGATATTTAACATACGAATGTCCTAATTGTAAAAATTTAGTAAATATAGGCTTATCTTGTAATTCTAGATTTTGTTCTTCTTGCGGTAATAGATATAGAGAGGAACGTGCATTATCAATATCAAAAACTGTTATTAGTAGACCTCATAGACAATTTGTTTTCTCAATTGCTAAAGAATTAAGAAAATATTTTGCTGAACCTTTAGATAGAGATAATTTACTTGATATATTATTCGAATCAGTAAATGAAGCTTTTGATCTTTTATTAGATTCTAAAATTGCTAAAAAAGAACACAGACAATTTGGTTATATGCTATTTCTCCATACATATGGACGTGATATAAAATGGAATCCTCACATCCATGCTCTTATTTGCGAAGGATATATGGATAAAAATGATATATTTCATAAATATTATTTTTTCCCTTATGAAAAACTTAGAAAATCATTTATGTATTCTCTTCATAATAAAATGTATATTTATATGAAAACGAATAAAATGAAGGATGAATATAACAAATTCTACAAATTAACTAAATCATTAGAAAAGAGATATCCAGATGGATATTATGCTCATGGACCTAAACTTAAAGACAAAAATAACAATAGAGTATCTGTAAAAAAGTTAACTAGTTATATTGCTAGATATGCTTCTCATCCCGCAATTGCTGAATCTAGAATATTAAAAGTTGATTATAATAAAGCTACTATAACATATTACTATGATCCTCATGAGGATGATTTATTAGATGAGGATGATCCTAATAGATTAGGTAGACAAGAAATAACGGAAAGTGTATTTGTATTTATGAAAAAGCTTGTTAGACACATACCCAACAAAGGATTTCATAATATTAGATATTGCGGCTTCTACTCTAAGCACACAAATCAAGATTTATCTAAGCTTAAAAAGCTTTATACTACTATCGAAATAAACAAAATGAAATCTAACATCAATTGGAATAAAAAATTGAAACTGACTTATAATTATGAACCTCTTCTTTGTACTTGTGGTAAATATATGAAATTTTGTCCTGAACTTTCATTCTTTCCAGATAGAAAAGGTGTTCCTAAACAATTATCATTTTATGACTATGATGAGGATGGTGAATTATATGCCTAAAAATTTTAACACTATTAAAATATATTTAACTGACGAAGAAAAATTTGAAGATGCTTTATTTGAATATAATTTTGATAGAGATAGCCAAATTGAACCAATATATATTTATCCAGAAGGCTATCATGAAATGACTGATGAAGAAATTGAACACGACGAATTAATATCTCAAAAAATATATGAAGCCGAAATGAATGATGATAAAAAGGAAGCCGATAGACTTAGAGAACTTCTTACACCAATAGGTCCTATGCCTATAATCGATATTCAAAAAACATTAGAATTAATTCCAATTGAAGATAGACAATATTTTATTGATGAGCTTGATAAGGATTCTTATGAAGAAAAAATATTACTTAAATGCCTTAATTGTGACTTTGAAGAGGAAGCACCATATGACATTATTGAAGAATGTTGGGATAGTGGCCCTTATCCTATAAGCTACTGTCCTCATTGTGACAAACCAAAATTTGTACCTGTCGACATTTACAATAAAAAGAAAAAGAAATAATACTTCTAACTAAATATATTATCCTAGGCAGCCCTAGGATTTTTGTAGTTATAGTACTATTCCCATCATGATTTAAATTTACTAATAAAATCAAAAAAAGATGGTGATAAGTCACCATCTTAATACGTCTATTCTTTTTTAAACTTTAAACCAAATAATTCAATATCTCCATCTGTTTTTAATACCAATTCTTTAGATTTAGAATCACCTCTAAAAATATTAGATAATTTACAAGGAGTATTTTCTTTTTCAAATTCATTTAATACATATAACATAAGCCAAGATGTATCTTCA
>JAILLM010000105.1 GCA_024693165.1 Bacilli bacterium
CTTCATCCAATCCATAATGTGTATCATCAAGACTTTTCTTAATTTTTCTTAAATCAGTTATTAGAAACTATTTAGATACAGTTATTACTTTACCTTGGAATAAGTATTCTAAGGATACAACTGATTTAAGAAAAATTAAGAAAAGTCTTGATGATACACATTATGGATTGGATGAAGTTAAACAAAGAATTTTAGAATTTATTGCTATTAAGAAACAAAGTAATAATTTAAGCTCTCCAATTATTTGTTTAGTTGGTCCTCCAGGTGTTGGTAAAACGACTTTAGGTGCATCAATTGCAAATGCTTTAAATAGAGAATTCTTTAAAATATCAGTAGGTGGTTTAAATGATTCTACTGAGTTAACAGGTCATAGAAGAACTTATTTAGGTTCATCTCCTGGTGTATTAATGCAAGGAATTAAGAAGTGTGGAACAGCTAATCCAGTTATATTAATCGATGAAGTAGATAAAATGGTTAAAGATTATCAAGGAGACCCTGCATCAGTATTGCTTGATATTTGTGATCCTAAACAAAATCAAAACTTTGTTGATTACTATATCGAAGAACCATTTGATTTATCAAAAGTATTATTTATTTTAACCGCAAATGATATTAATGATATTCCTCCGATGTTAAGAGATAGACTAGAAGTAATTGATGTATCTTCTTATACTGAAGAAGAAAAAATAGATATAGCTAAAAAGTATTTACTTCCAAATATTTTTGAAGAATATAATATGAAGAAAATTAAACTTACTGATGATGCTTTAAGATTAATTATTGATGGATATACACATGAATCTGGTGTAAGAAATCTTGATAGAACTTTAAAGAAAATCGTAAGAAATATGCTTATTAATGAAAGACAAAATAAAACTTTAACTGAAGATTTAGTTAAAGAAATCTTAGGACCTATTAAGTATGAAAATGCAACTTCAGTTAGAAAAGCTCATGCTGGTATGGCATCTACTTTAGGTGTTACACCTTATGGTGGAGTAATTATTAATTTTGAAGTTATTGATTTACCAGGTACTGGAAGACTTATTACTACTGGTAATATTGCATCTTCTGTTAAAGAATCGGCTGAAGTAGCACTTAATTATATTATTCGTAATGCTAGTGAATTTGGTTTAGATCAAAAGAAGATTGCTACTAAGAATTACCATATCAATGCTTTATGCTATGCAATTAAGAAAAGTGGTTCATCAGGTGGTTTAGCACTTGCATCTGCTATGACTTCTTTATTGCTAAATAAAGAAATACCAGTTGAAGTAGGTTTTACTGGTGAAATTGATCTTTATGGTGATATCTTAAAAGTAGGTGGAATCAAAGAAAAAATTATCGGAGCTTATAATAATAACTTCAAAAAAGTATTTATTCCAATGGAAAATAAAAATGATCTAGATACAGTTCCTGATTCGATTAAAAATCAAATAGAAATCATTTGTGTAGAAAACTTTATTGATGTTTATAAATATTTATTTAAAAAAAGTAAAAAGAACTAATTTTAGTTCTTTTTTTATTGCTAGTTTATTGTATTTACCGTGCTTATAATCTATAATTAGGTATAGAATAGGTGTGGTATGCATGAGAGATAAAAATGGGTTCATTGCAACAAGTGTTTTATACGCATTCTTAGTGGCATTTTTAACATTGTTTTTAGCGTTCATGGCTAATTATATTCAAAATAAACAATTAATTAATAGAATTGAAGAAATGGCTAGGGAAGAACTAGAAAAATATGGAAGTGTTAGAATCTCTGATTTAAAAGTTGGTGATTATGTTGTATTCGATACTTTAGATAATATTGGAGATGGGTCTTCTAATGAAGTTAAATATTCTTCGCCAATTGACCCTAATACTACATGGATTTTCTTCCATAAAGAAGAAAAAGTTGATGATAAAGATGATGTTTATTATTTTGTGAGTTCTGCGGATGCTCAAAAGGCTTCAATACTTGGAACTGCTGTTTATTCATTTGATTATGCATCAGGTAGCTCTAATAATGAAAATATTCCTATAGGAATGTACTATGGTAGTTTAGCTACTGCATCTAAACTTATTAATGGAAATGTTTATTATGATCCTTCGTCAGGAACATATCATTCTTATACTAGTGAAATTAATAAAAATTACTATAATGGCGCTTATAAAGTTTATACATATCAATTTATGTATATGTTAAATGATGGTGTTTCTGTCAGATTTATGAATAATAATGATTTTTCTACGATTGAGGGCTTAGAGAATAATAAAGTAAAAGAAAACATTTTTAATCAAAATGTTAAGTATACTATTTGGAATGATACAAGTGATCCTTATGGTAATTTAGCTAATGATGGATTTTATTCAATTGATCATATAAACGTTAGTGAAGAAGATAATCATAATGAATCTTTAATGGATAGTAAGTGTAGAGGTTTAGTAGGTTATGGACATACTTACATAAAAAATGGTGCTGAATTCTATGACTATTGTTATTTTACAAGTGAAAGTAATTATATTGGTACTTGTACAAGTGATAGTAGTAGTTCTGCATGCAAAAACAGTACACAAAATGTTAGATTTGTAGCTATGATTAAAGTTAAAGATGAAAGTACTGATGGTTATATAGATTCTGGTAATGGAACTAAACAATTACCATATTTGATTACTAAGGGGGTAAGATAATGAAAAACAAGAATGGATTTGTTTTAGCAGAAACTTTGATTGTTGTTCTTCTTTTATCGATAACTCTTATGAGTTTATATTCTGGTTTTTCTTCTATTATTTATAAAACTAGAAATAAAAGTAATAATGACTCAATTGATACTATTTATAAAACATATTATGTAAAAGAATTATTAGATAATGCATATATCTATTCTTATACTGATACTGAGTCAGATGAAACTAAAGAATTTAGTAATTCTTTTGAATATTATGTTGATTATATTACTCGTAAAAAAAACATTACTGATGTTTGTAAGGCTTATAGTTATACAACTGGTAATGCAACAGCAGTTCAAGATAATGATAATTTAATGCTTGTTTGTAACTACGAGAATTACTTGAATACTTCTTCATCTACATCCTATGATTCTGATTATATGTATAGTGCAATTAAATCGTATGGTATTGAGAAGATTTACTATATTAACTATAGTAAGATTAATAACCCTACAAGTATTAAAGCTTTAATGAATAGATTAGATGCTTCTACGATTGATTATGTTCGCAATCAACCAAAGAATGTTGATGGTGGATATCTAGTTATTAAATACAGAAATAAGCATACTTATCCAGTTGATTTTGCTATTGATGATGAGGATTTTCGTATTAAAGAAGATACTTATCATTCATCAATTCAATTAACTACTATTTCTATTGGAACAGGATCAAGCCCTATATATTTATTTGAGTCTAATGAAGAAGGCGCTAAATATATGGAAACTGATTTAATGAATTATAATGATGATTATGTGTTAAAATCAAATAATAATTTCACTAGTCATCCTGGTAGTGTAATAGTTGGTTGGACTAATTCGACTGATTATTTAGATTTAGATAGATTTAATAGTTGCCATGCTTTAGTTGAAGAATATAATAAACAAGGTAAATCATATTATGATGAGACTGGTATATTATGTGGTCAAGTTGGTGAGACTATTAAGTTTAATGAAAATACTAAAGTTTTGTATGCTGTTTGGTGTGGTAATGGAAAACTAAGTGGTGCGTTAGAATGCCAAGCAAATTATAATAAGATGACAAATAATGGTCTTATTGTAGATGATGGTTCTGGTAATCCATATGGTGAAACTAACTATGTATATCTTGGCGATGGTGGAGATAATTTCATTAAAATTGGAGATTATTGCTATTCTATGGTATCAACATATGGTTCTACTGATAGTATTAAGGTTGCTTATTATGGTTCTTATAATTATACAAGTAAAGCTTGTGATAAAAAAGACAATTATAACTCTACAGGAGTAGTTCCATTTAATACTGATAAATCAGCTGGTTATGCTTGGATGTATAGAGACACTGTTTCCATTGAAAAAATGGGTACTTCGGCTGCTGGTTTTTCTCAAAAATTAGGTTTAGTTGAAGTTTATAATAATCGTACTCCTACTTCAAATATTGTATGTAAAAATGGTAGCGATTGTTATTTTGGTGATGATGTTTCTTATGACAAAAATACAAAAACTTATACATTACTAGATTCAGGTGGAAAAGAAGTATCTGCTAAAACATTATTTGGTGGTTATGATGCTACAAGTTATGATAATTTAAATGATTCTAAATATGTAAATAAATATTTATGTGAAGGTGGTAATACAACTAAATGTTCTACAGTTTATTATTATCTTGGAAAGACTGGTTCTGGAGCAAGTTCTAAACTTGAATTCAGAAAATATAAGAATGGTGAAACAGATGTTACTAGTCTTAATAAATCATTATTCTTTTCTAAAAAGATTTCTTATTCTAATGGTAAGTATAAATTGAGTAAAGCAGATGGTGATGGAATAGTATTAACTGTTAGTGATGTAAAAAATGACAGTATGGTAAAACCAGAGTATGATAACAAAACAGTTGCTGAACTTTTAAAAACTTATAAATATGCTTGTAGTGATGATTGGTTCTTTAAGAGTTCTGGTGAATATACTTGTGAAAATGCATATTTGATTGTATCTAGTCAAGGAGTTGGTCCTTATTATGTATTACAAAATGGTATAATGACTGAAGACGATATTTATAATCAAATTAATGGTACTGTAGCTGCTGGTAATAGAACGAACAGTAGTACACTTAAGAATAGTATTGATCAATTCTATGAAGCTAATCTTCTTTCACATGAAAGTATTATTGATAAGAATGTAACGTTCTGTAATAATCAAGAAACGATGAATATTGATGATTTAGTTAATGAACCACGCAAGAATCTATTTGCAAATCATTATAAAACTGATCCACGTAATAAAAATTTATATAAAAGATATAAAGATTGTGATAGCAAAGGTGAATATTTATATTCAGTTAGTGGAGCAACAAAGGGTAATCATTTATTAAAGTATCCGGTTGGTTTGCTTACATATGAAGATGCTACATATATTGGCTTTGAATTTCAAAGATATAGTTCAAATTCTTATATCCATAATGGATATGCACAATTCTTATTATCTCCAACTGGTTTATTTAATGATACACGTGACTACTCTGTAATATCTTTTGATAATTACGGTTTTCAAATTAGAGCAGATAGTGTTTTAGAAGATTGGAAAAATTCTACAGTTGCTTGTAGAGCTAAACCTGTTGTTGGTATTTATATGGATAAAGATGTAGTATCTGGATCTGGTTCTTACAATAACCCATTTGTATTAAAAGAAAGTTAAGGAGGTAATTATGAATAAAAGAATAAATAATTCTAAAGGTATGACAATTGTAGAAGTTCTTGTAAGTGTAATAATTATTTCCTTGATTATGGGGGTTTTATTCACTTTATTATTACAAGTTCAAAAGATTAATGGTGATGCTGATAAAAGATCATCAATAGCTTTAGCTCAAAATGTTATTACTAAAGCTATTGAAAGAGATATGATTGAAATTGGTGTTAAATCAATCTCAGCTTGTAATTTTAATGAATTTGGATTTAATCAAAATGTAATCGATTCATATGAACAAGATGGGGATATTAAATACAATTATGAATGTATTAGAGTTGAATATAACCAATCTTATGATTTAGCTGATGTTGGTTATTTAATGGTTTATAAACAATCTTCTTCTCAAGATGATCCTGCATGGGTTATTAGATATGGAAGAGGTTATTATAACGATTGTGAAAAGGATTCTGTTCCTGATTTTAGAAATTGGAAAGAAACATATTCAGTTGTTCAAAAACTTGATTCAGATGTAGACTTAAAAATAATTCCTTCTGAAAATGAAGTTACATATTCAGCTTTATATGAATCTAATAAAAAATATAGTGAACAAAAATTAAATAATGGTAAATTATTTATTCCATTACAAGATGAAAATGGTTATACATATAATATTGATTTATCATTCTCATTTAGATTATATAATGCAACTTATGAGTCTATAAGTGATACTAATACTAGTTTTATATGTGATAATTCAAGTGAAAATTTAGAGTGTAAATGTACTGGAAAAGCTTCTGATTGTGCTAAAACAGATACTCCTGATACTTCTAAAGATGAACATGGTAAATACTTATATAAGTGTTCTGAATCTAAAGCTAGCCTTGGTTCAGTTGTAGGTATGAATAAAAACTTTATTGATTTGAGTAGTGTTACTGAAAATGGTATTTATGCTAGTAGAGTAAAATCAGTAACGTTTATGTCACTAGAGGATTATACTAATCGTTTCTTAAAAAATACTGATCCTGCTGATAATACAATTCGTTCAAGTGTAGATGTATCTTATTCTCAAAATGGAACAAATCCAATGTATTTTGAAAAAGATGATGATTCTAAGTATAACTTATATATTACCCAAACTGGTGGAGTAAAAGTTTATGGACATACACTTACTAATATGTTTAAAAATTTTACTAATTTAGAGAGTGTAGATTTTACTGGTTTTTCTACAACTGGTATAACATCAATGAATTCAATGTTCTATAATTGTCCAAAGTTAAATACTTTAGATGGATTTACTTTATTAGATTTTTCTAGTGTAACTGATGTATCATCTATGTTTTATAAAAATACAGCTTTAACAGTATCTCCGTTTAGAGGTTTAGAACTTCCAAGTGTTTTATATGCTAATTCAGTATTTAATGAATCTGGTATAAGTGGAGCTTTTGATTATAAAACTGATTTTAATGCTATCAATGTTGTTAGTTTAAGAAACTTCTTAAGAAAGTCTTCTATTACTTCATTTGTAATGGATTATGATAATCAAGAAATGCCTAATTTAATTAGTATTAATAGTATGCTTTATTATACAAGATCTATGTCAAATGCAACTTTTCAAAACACTGTTGTTAAACATTTAAAAGATATGGAACATGTATTTGCTTTTTCAAAATTATCTGAGAGTATTTTTGATAATTTTATTACCGAAGATTTGAATTCACTTTACGGATTATATGATAATTGTACTAGTTTAACTTCGTTTACTTTTAATAATTTTAATACTGAAAAAGTTGATAGTTTTTCGGATATGTTTCTGTCTTGCAGTAATTTAAAAGATATTGATTTAAGCGGTTTTTCATTTGCTAGTGCTAGTAATTTTGTTAGAATTTTTGGCTATTGTTCTTCACTTTTATACGTTACTTTTGGTAGTGAAGATTCAGATGTTTCTTTAGATAATGTTCAAAGTTTAGATCAAGCATTTATGAATTGTTATAATTTTAGAGGTTTTAAAGGTAAACATGTTACTTTTCATGGTGCTACTAGTGCAGAAAAGATGTTTAATGGTGCTGGTTCTAATGCTCTTTTTGATAGTAATTATCATTTAGACGTGAGTAATTTGGAATTATATAATTGTATTATTTTTAGGAATATGTTTTCCAATACTTTATATGGTTCAATAGATGTATCTGGTATTCATAGTAAAGTAACTTCTCAAACTGTTAAATTGATTAGTATGTTTGAGAATTCTCGTATTCATTATGCATTTTTGAATGATGCTGAATTTCAAACTAAAGTAGATATGACAAGTATGTTTAGTTCATGTAATGATTTAACATTTGTATCAGGTGTTGATTATACTTATGAAGGACTTACTAGATATTTGGGTGGAGAAGGTGATTTGATTAAGAATAATGGCAAGTCTCCATTTGATCGATTCATGATTAATGATGGATATGCATCTACTTTAGCTTATATGTTTAAAGATTGTAAATATTTAAGAGGTTTTGAAGAAGGCTATCTAGATGGTATTCAATCTCCTGAAACGCATACTACTTCATTTATTGGTATGTTTAATGGGGCTTTTAGCGTTGATATTTTATCAGATGTAACATTTACAAGGGATTATAAAGAAATATATCAACTTGTTCTACCATTTTCATTTAATACTAGTAATCTTATTGGACCTCAAAACAATATCTTTAAAGATACTGGTAATTTAGCTGTAATTAAATTTAAAAATGCTCAACATGCAAGAGTTTCTAGTTCTTCTGATGATTTGAATACTTCTACAACTTTTAGTGGTTTTGGTAGTAAGGCTATTCAAAATAAAAGAGTTGATTCTTTAGATGTGTACTTAGGTGATATGCGTATTTGTAAATATACTACCGGTGAATCAACAAGTACTTGTAGTTATGATAATAATGGCTTTGGTTATTTATTCTCATGGTTAGGTATTTCTTTATCTGCTTCTTATAATAATTTCGGAAGATTTAATGTAGATGGTGTAGATGGTGTTAAATTAAATGTTTATTTATCCAGTACTTGTTCAGTTGCTAAAAAGCAATATAATGAGTCTAAGGCTGCATTAGATAGATCATCTAATAATAAAACTAACTTTGTATGGCCTAGTGGATGTAGTGCTTAATACATATTAAACTGCTATTTTTATAGCAGTTTTCTTATGCTATAATTAACAAGGTGATGATAATGGATAATAAGAAAAAATTTTTAAATAAATGTATTAGTTTCTTAAAAGGTAATATTATTAATTTAATAACTATTACTTTTATTTTATTATGTATATTTTATAGACCTAATGTTAATATAGAAGCTCCTGGTGGATTAATTAATATTAGTGATAGACTTTCAAATGTTGTTTATAAAAGTGATGGTTCATTTAATTTAACTTATGTAACA
>JAILLM010000139.1 GCA_024693165.1 Bacilli bacterium
AACATCCATATATAAAATAAACTTAAAAACTTGAATTTCTCTTTCATTACAATATATAACTTAATAAAAGTCCTCCACATAGATTATAAAGAATAAATGTTATAAAACATGTATATATATTACCAGTAGATTTATAAAGATAACTTAATGATGCGATATTAACCATTGGAATAATTATTTGTAAGAATGAATTAACATGAAGGTTATTCATCATAAATAAAACAAATACTCCATATAGAATACCAGATATAAGCATAGCTAAATATTCCCTACTAATAATATTTGAAACACCAAGTACAAATATTGATGTATATAAGCAAGGTTTTAAAAAACACTTAATGATCATTTGAAGTGCACTATCAAAGTTCATTGAATGAGCAAAGTAATTAACAAATTCTTGATTAGCATTAATTCCAAATCCTGGAAGTACTTTCTCTAAAATAAGAGTAAATACTACCATAACAATGAATGTAACTAACGCTATTATTGAACTAGATAAAAGTGATTTATTAAATCTACTTTTACCTGCAAATATTTCTCCATGATAAATAATAACAACTACTACTAATTCAATAATGAATTTAACTAAATACATTACAGAATATAAACTTCCTGTAGGTTTAAAATTCATTTTTCCTAGTAATAAGAAATAAAATTTATCAAGAAAAATAACAACAGCTAATGCAAGAATAAATTGTATAATTCCTCTTAATGCTCCGTTTTTCATATCCTCACCTAGTATAAGTATATTACTGATGTAAACCAAGTACAATTATAATGTGTAAATAGACACGCTTATTTACTCAAAATAGACATATAAATTTATGTATAATAAAAGAACATTTAATGTAAATGTTCTTTCTTAAATTCTTTCTCCAAAATGATGATAAAGATATTCTCTCGGAGTCTTATACTTTGATAATCTCCTTTTCATACTACCATAGTAATCATTATTAAATTCACTATCAGAGTATCTACATAACATATTTTTAAGAGCATTAAATTCACTTTGATCATTAATGGAATATTCTTTAGCCCATTTATAAGCAATATATCTATTAGCTACTAAATAATTATTACGTAACTCACTATCACATTGATTAATTTCAAAAAGATCTGGATCAATAATAACCAAGTTATCTTTAGTAACAATAGAATTCCCTGCCTTAGGATCTTCTAAAAGAATTCTTCTTTTATTAAATTCCTTTATTAATAAATCTAATTCATGAATTGAATTTAAAGTATATTCCATTGGTTTATCAATCATAGGTTCATTATCTTCTTCAATAAAATCATATGTATATCCAGTAACACCAACTTCATCATAATCTGGATCCTCATATAAATTAAGTAAATCTGAATAACAGTCTCTTAAATGTAATAATGCTTTTAAATTTACTCCTTTAACTTCATTAAATACATCTTCAGTAATTCTTAAAGCATAATCTGATAAATCTTCATCATTATATTTCTTTATTGTTAAATTACCATCTTTATAAATAAAACCAAAATTAGAAACACATAATAAATCAGCATTATCAAAATATACTTTTTCTCCATTATTTAATAAATACATAATATTACATTCCAATCATTTTTAAATCTTTATCCATTAATTCTCTTGGTGTTTTAACTTTTGCTTTAGTCTTAATATTATTAATACAAGTATCTAAATCAGGACCACCAAAATATTCTGGAATTGTATACCAAGAATTAATACTATCTAATCCATATTCATTACACCATAAATAGATTATATATTCTTTAATTCTTTTCATATTCATCTTTTCAGGAGATGGATGATATCTATAAAGATCCGGATCAATTATTACAGCATTTGAATCACTTACAATTATATTTTCTTCATGCATATCACTAATTAAAATTTTTCTTTTATTTAATTCTTCAAGTAACTTTTTATATCCATATAAAGTTTCAAGTGTATAATCAATTGGTTTATCAATCATTTTCTCATTAGATTTTTCTATATATTTTGAAGAATAAGCATATATAACTTCTTTTTCTTCAACATTATACTCTCTTCTTTTTTTATAAAATCTTTCTTTTTGACAAGTAACTGTATCATAATCAACTAACTTAATAAACCCAGGTAAATCAATATCTCTTAAATCTTCAAAAATATCAATTTGAATATTTTTACAATCAAAAGTAGTATCATCATATACCTTGATAGCTAAATCATCATATTTATAAACTTCAGCATTAGATCCACTTCCAATTGAATCTAATTTAGTGATATCTAATTCACTATAATCTACATATTCCATAATATCTCCTCATCTATTGGTAGATATTATACACTAAAATAAAAAAGAAGCAAATTTTTGCTTCTCTTATAAATCTAATGCTTTTGAATCATTCTTTTCTTTAACATAAGTTAAGAATTCATCTAAAGTCATATTCTTTTGTTCAGTTCCATGTAATCTTAAAGTAACAGTTCTTTCATCTCTTTCATTGTTACCAAGTACTAACATAATAGGAATCTTTTTAATTTGTTCTTCTCTTATTCTATAAGAAAGTTTTTCATCAGAATCATTTAATTTAACTCTAATTCCTAAGTCCTTTAATTTATTAACAACTTCTTCAGCATATTCTAAATGATATTCATTGTTAACTGGTAATACAGCAACTTGTACTGGAGCTAACCATAATGGTAAGTTACCTTTAGTTTCTTCTAAGTAGAATGCAATAGCTCTATCTAATGTTCCAAGGATAGCTCTATGAATAACTACCGGAGTTTTCTTTTCACCATCTCTATCAGTATATTTTAAATCAAATTTAGCTGGTAAACAGAAATCTAATTGACAAGTAGATAAAGTAACTTCATTACCTACAGCTGGTTGAACTTGAACATCTAATTTTGGTCCATAGAACGCAGCTTCACCAATCTTTTCTTCATATGGGATATTCAAATCATTAAGAACATCTCTTAATTTATTTTCTGCTAAATTCCACATTTCATCATCTTGATGATATTTAACTTTATCTTCAGGATCTCTAAGTGAAAGTTCAAATTTATAATTCTTAATTCCTAATTCTTTATAAACTTCAAGAATTAAATCAACAACTCCCTTAAACTCTGATTCAATTTGTTCAGGAGTACAGAAGATATGGCAGTCATTTTGACAGAAAGTTCTAACTCTTTCAATACCTTTTAATGAACCACTTGATTCATATCTACAATCTCTTGCTATCTCAGCAATTCTTAATGGTAAATCTCTATATGAATGTAATTCATTAGAATACATTACCATATGATGAGGACAGTTCATTGGTCTTAAAACATATTCTTCATCTTCAACTTGCATAATTGGGAACATTGAATCTTTATAATGTTCTAAGTGACCTGAAGTCTTATAAAGGTTTACATTTCCAAGTGGTGGAGTTTGTACATGTACGTATCCTCTTTTAATTTCTTTATCTCTAATATAATTTTCAAGTAAGTTCCATAAAGTAAATCCATTTGGTAAATACATTGGAAGTCCTCTACCTACTAAATCAGACATCATATAAATTCCTAAATCTTTACCAATCTTTCTGTGGTCTCTTTCTTTAGCTTCTTCAAGTTCTTGTAAGTGAGCTTCTAATTCTTCAGCAGTTGGTAAACAAACACCATAGATTCTTTGTAATACTTTATTATTAGTGTCCCCCTTCCAATAAGCTCCACTGAACTTAAGTAACTTAAAGTTTTTACATTCCTTTAAAGATTCAACATGTCCACCTCTACAAAGGTCAGTAAAATCTCCTTGTGAATAGCATGAAATAACAGTGTTATCTTCATCCATTCTTTCAATTAAATCGATCTTATAAGGATCATCTTTAAACATTTCTAATGCTTCAGCTTTAGATAGTTCATGTCTAACTATTCTTTTACCATCTTTAGCTAATTTTTTCATTTCTTTTTCAATAATTGGTAGATCTTCTTCAGTAATAACTTTATCTCCAAGATC
>JAILLM010000164.1 GCA_024693165.1 Bacilli bacterium
TAAACAAAAAAATGTTTCACGTGAAACATTAGAAGTGATAAAGAATGAAAGAAAGAAAAAAAGACAGAGAAAGCATTTTGTTATATATAATTGATAAATATATTTAAAAGATCTTTGTTTATATATTAGAAAATTTAAACATTATTATTTAATAAATTTTTTCTTTATGATAATAAGCTATATGTTATGAACAATATGTTTCACGTGAAACATTTTTTTGTTGATAACTAAAAAAGAGGAATTTTATTCCTCTTCTTTTTGTTCATAATTTGATGTTTCTTCACTATTTTTATTGTTTTCTACATCATTTTCACTAATTTCTTCTGTATTTTCTATTGATTCTTCAGTTTCTTCTTCTCTTTCAGTTAAACTAATTGTTGAAACATATTGATCTTCTTTTAAGTTAATTAACTTAACTCCTTGAGTAACACGTCCTAATTGAGATACTTGTTCAATTGGTAATCTAATAATCATACCTGATTCAGTAATAATTAATAGATCTAAACCATCTATTACATTATGGAACGAAATCATTGGACCATTCTTTTCTGTTATATTAATAGCTGTAACACCTTTAGATCCACGTTTTGTAATTCTATATTCTTTTAATAGAGTTTTCTTTCCATAACCATTCTTAGTAACAATTAAGATATTATCTTCATCATGACCAATATCCATTCCAATGCATGAAGCACCATCAGAAAGGTTAATTCCACGAACACCTGATGCTGTTCTACCCATTGGTCTAACATCATTTTCATTGAAAACAACCATTTTACCTTCAGAAGATCCTAATAATATATTATAAGTACCATCTGTAAGTTTAACATCCATTAATTGATCATCTTCTTTTAATGTAATAGCAATCTTACCAGATTTTCTTATATTATCGAATTCTTCGATAGGAGTTTTCTTAATTAAACCGTTTTGAGTAGCTAATATTAAGTATTTAGCATCATTTTCGCGTTTAACATTAATAATTGAACTAATTTTTTCATCTTTTTCGATTTGAAGTAAATTAATTATTGGTAATCCTTTAGCTTGTCTACTATAAATTGGAATTTCGTATCCTTTAAGTCTGTATACTCTACCTTTATTAGTAAAGAAGAAAATCCAATCATGTGTTGAAGAATTAATCAAGTATTTAACGTAATCATCTTCATTAGTTGACATTCCCTTTACACCTACTCCACCACGATTTTGTGTTTTGTATGTATCAGTAGTAATTCTCTTGATATATCCTTTATCTGTTAATGAAATCATAATGTTTTCTTCTGGAATTAATGATTCATCTTCGATAAAGTCTATAGCAGTCATATCAATATATGTTCTTCTTTCATCACCGAAACGTTTAGCAATATCAAGCATTTCTTCCTTAACAATTGCGCAAACTCTAGCATCACTAGATAAAATATCATTATAATCAGCGATTTTCTTTAATAATTCATCTCTTTCAGCTTCAACTTTATCTTTTTCAAGTCCAGTAAGCTTACGAAGTCTCATTTGTAAGATATCTTCAGTTTGGATATCATCAAGTCCGAATCTAGCACTTAATGTAGCTTTAGCTTCATCGTCGTTCTTAGAACTTCTAATAATGTGTACTACTTCATCAATATTATCAATAGCGATTATTTCACCATTTAAAATATGAACTCTTTCTTCAGCTCTAGCTAAATCATATCTAGTTCTTCTTATAATAACTTCTTTTTGGAAGTTTGTATATTTAGTTAAAATGTCTCTTAAACCTAGGATTTTAGGTACTCCTTCATCTAACATTAAGAAGTTAATACCAAATGTTGTTTGTAATGGAGTACTCTTATATAGATTATTTAAGATTACATTCGCATTAGCGTCTTTCTTTAGTGTAATAACTATTCTAATACCATTTTCAAGGTTAGTTTCTTCATGAAGATCAGAAATACCTTCAATAACTTTATCTCTAACTAATTCCGCAATTTTTTGTTGGAATTCTTTTTTGTTAACTTGGTAAGGAAGTTCAGTAATAATAATTTGTTGATGATTTCCTTTATCTTCAATAGCAACTTTACCACGAATAGTAATAGTTCCTCTACCAGTTTCGTACGCTTGTTTGATACCTGAATTAC
The DNA here is from genome assembly GCA_024693165.1 of Bacilli bacterium. Classification (GTDB taxonomy): domain Bacteria; phylum Bacillota_I; class Bacilli_A; order RF39; family UBA660; genus UBA6985. Next base: position 2,106 of record JAILLM010000164.1, read on the forward strand.
CTAGGATAATAGCTCCGGTAGGAAAATCAGGTCCTTTTACTATATCCATTAATTCCATAGTAGAAATTTCTGGATTATCTATAACTGCACAGCATCCATTTATTACCTCTTTTAAGTTATGTGGGGGAATATTTGTTGCCATACCTACTGCGATACCCATTGTTCCATTAACAAGCACATTTGGGAATCTAGAAGGTAATACAGTTGGTTCTTTAGTAGTTGCATCGAAGTTTGGTTCGAAGTCTACTGTATCTTTTCTAATATCTCTTAATAATTCTAGTGTTAATTTTTCTAGACGAGCTTCAGTATAACGCATTGCTGCAGCTTCATCGCCATCCATAGAACCGAAGTTACCATGACCATCAATCAATGGGCATCTGTATGAGAATGGTTGAGCCATTCTTACCAATGATTCATAGATTGCTGAGTCACCATGTGGATGGTAAGTACCCATAACTTGACCAACAGTAGTTGCTGATTTTCTATGAGGTTTATCTGGTGTAATACCATTTTCAAACATCGAATATAAAATTCTTCTGTGAACTGGTTTTAAACCATCTCTTAAGTCAGGTAATGCACGAGCAACGATTACTGACATTGAATATTGTAAGAATGAATCTTTCATTTCACTTACAATATCTTTTGAAACCATTTTATTTTCTTCTACAAACTCAGGTTCTTCAGGAGTTTCAACTACTTCAGTTTCTTCAGTTATTTCTAAATCTTTATTTTCTTCCATAATTTACCTCCTAATAGTCTAAGTTTCCTACATATCCTGCATTTTCAACAATAAACTTACGTCTTGGTTCTACTTCATCACCCATTAGAAGTTCAAATACTTCATTGGCTGCCATAGCATCCTCAACAGTAACTTGTCTTAATACTCTATTTTTAGCACTCATTGTAGTTTCTCTTAATTCGATAGCATCCATTTCTCCTAAACCTTTGAAACGGTTAATAATCTTAGAGTTTTGATACTTTTCAGGAATTTCTGAGATAATTTGTGCTAAATGTTCATCACTTTGTGCAAGTCTTGTAGTTTTTCCATAAGTAACCTTATATAGCGGAGGTTGTGCTGAATATACATAACCACCTTCTACTACAGGTCTAAAGAATCTGTAGAATAATGTTAATAATAATGTTCTAATATGATCACCATCAACATCGGCATCAGTCATAATAATAATTTTATGATATCTAAGTTTTGAAATATCGAAATCGTCACCAATTCCTGTACCAAATGCAGTAATCATACTCTTAATTTCTTCATTATTTAATGCTCTATCAAGTCTAGCTTTTTCAACATTTAAGATTTTTCCTCTTAAAGGTAAGATTGCTTGAGTCATGTAGTCTCTACCATCTTTAGCAGAACCACCGGCTGAATTACCCTCGACTATGAATATTTCGCATTCTGATGGGTCTTTTGACTTACAATCTGTAAGTTTACCCATAAAATTAATATTATCTAGTCCAGTTTTTCTACGAGTTGCTTCTCTTGCCTTTTTAGCAGCTATTCTTGCACGAGATGCAGTAGTTGCTTTTTCAATAATAGTCTTTGCATCTGTAGGATTTTCCATTAAGAATCTTTCAAATCCATCTACAAAGATATCTGATGCAATTTTTCTTACTTCAGAGTTACCAAGTTTAGTCTTAGTTTGTCCTTCAAATTGTGGATCTGGATGCTTACAAGAAATGACCATTGTTAAACCTTCTCTTACATCTTCACCAGTTAATGCATCATCTTTTTCCTTTAAAATATTATTATTTTTAGCATAATTGTTAATTACTCTTGTTAAAGCGGCTTTAACACCATCTTCATGTGTACCACCTTCGATAGTATTAATATTATTTGTAAATGAATAGATGTTTTCTTGATATCCATCATTATATTGAAGTGCTACTTCGATAGAAATATCATCTTTAACACCTTCTAAATAAATAATATCTTCGTGTAATGGTGTTTTAGTTTTATTAAGCATCTTAACATATTCTGAAATACCACCTAAATAATGGAATGTTTCTTGTTTAGGTTCTTCTCCTCTTTTATCAATTAAATGAATCTTTAATCCTTTATTTAAGAATGCTAACTCTCTTAACCTCTTTTCTAGAGTTTCAAACTTATAAACAGTAGTTTCTTTAAATATTTCAGGATCTGCTTTAAATCTAACTTCAGTACCATGAATATCATCATCACATGAATCAATTACAGTTAATGCACCAAGTGGATGTCCACCCTTTTCAAATTTTTCATAGAATACTTTAGAATCTCTATAAACTCTAACTTCTAACCAATCTGATAAAGCGTTTACTACCGATGCACCTACACCATGAAGTCCTCCAGATACTTTATATCCTCCACCACCAAATTTTCCTCCAGCATGTAATACTGTGAAAATTGTTTCAATAGTAGAAAGACCAGTCTTTTCATTAATACCTGTAGGCATACCTCTACCATTATCTCTAACTGAAATAATGTCTCCAGGTTCAATTGTTACTTGAATTTCAGTACAAAAACCAGCTAACGCTTCATCTACTGAGTTATCAACAATTTCCCATACTAAATGGTGTAATCCTCTTTCTGAAGTTGTACCTATATACATACCAGGTCTTTTACGAACTGCTTCTAGACCTTCAAGAACTTGAATCTCACTATCGTTATAAGCATCAATTTCATTTTTCATATTTTACCTCCTCTACAATACCATTTTTAACTTTAAATACTTTACTGCCTCTTTTTAATTTAGGAGATAGTTTAGTAATTTCTGTTGTTGTTATAAATGTTTGTGTATCTTCATTTATAAAATTTAAAATATTATTAATTTTTACCTTATCTAATTCACTATATAAATCATCTAAGATAAGAATAGGTATAATGCCCTTCTTATTCTTAAAAAGCTCTAATTCTGCAAGTTTTAATGCTATAATGGCATTTTTTTGTTCACCTTCAGATCCAAAGTCTTTAAGATTTATACCATCTAAAGTAAAATCAAAATCATCTCTATGTATTCCTAGACTTGTTTGTCCATTTCTTATATCTGAGTTATTACTTCTTTTATAAGCTTTTAAGATTTCTTCTTTTGTTTTGTTTAAATAGTCAGACTTATAAGCAAGTTTTAAATTATCTAGATTAGTAATTGATTTATAAATATCTGTTATATAGATAGAAATATCATCTATAAATTCTTTTCTATATTCATAAATCTTTAATCCATAATCAACTAATTGATTAGTTATAATATCTAGATACTCTTTTGAAGCATTACCATTTAGATATAAAGTTTTTAAATACATATTTCTTTGTTTCATAACTTTGTTGTATAAAGTTAAATATTTTAAATATTCGTTACTAAATTGGGATAATTCCACATTTATTAACTTTCTTCTAGTATTTGGCGTATCTTTTATAAGTTTTAAGTCTTCTGATGTGAATAATACAACATTTATATTAGAAATATAATCACTAATTCTTTTAATGACATTCTTTCCTTTTTTAACTGTTTTCTTATTATTATCTAGAATAACTTTGAAGGATTCTTTTCTTTTATCCTTTATTTCCCCTTCTATTCTTGTTATGTCTTTATCATGTTTAATAATGACATCTTCTCTCGTACCTCTGAAAGACTTAGTTAAGGCTAAAACATAAATAGCTTCTACTATATTTGTTTTACCTGATCCATTTCTTCCAATAATGATATTTTTGCAAGGATTAAATTCCAATTCTAAATTATCATAATTTCTGAAATTAAGAAGTTTAATTTTTTGAATTTTCATTTTAACCCCCTTAAAATCAATTTTAACGAGTTTTTTTATATAAGTAGTACACCTATACCAATATAATTATATCATAAAATGAGGTATATTAAAAAACAAATTACTGATTTTAAGCATTATTTTTGGCTAAAATTGATGATAATCTAGTGGCTCTTAAAATTTGATTATTTATTACATTAATAGAAGTATTAATTTTCATAGAAAAACCATTATTAAACATGATTTTATTAGTATTTTTTTCTTGATATGCATACTCAACATTATCTAGATTAATCCATGATGCTCTTTTAAGTCTTGGAGAACCTGTTGGAAAGAATATAGTTCTATTTTTATCTTCAATTATAATTGGAGCTTTATAACTATATCCAGTTAATCTTTTAGTCCCATCAAGTCTACCAGCATAACTACTTCCATACATATTGCAATTAGCTTTAATAATATTATTTGGATTCTTTTTTACAATAAACTTTCTATCCTTTTCAATAACAATACTTTGATCATTATAAGGAAGAATAGCTAATGTATCTTTAGTTATCAAATAATTATTCATTTTCTCTCACCTCCTTAAGATTAATATACATATTCGAAGTGAGGTTTTTTGTTATTTTTTGTCGAAAAAAAAGATAGTTATTAAACTATCTTAGTATGTCTTAATTGGTAAGATTAATTGAATTAATGATTCATCATTATCAGATTTGATTACAATTGGAGCTGAATCACCATTCATGAATATAGTAATTGCTTCATTTTCCATAGTTCTTAAAGCATCAATCATGTATTTAGCACTGAATGAAATAACTATTTTTTCATCATTATTTCTTTCTACATCTACATAGTCTTCAACTTTACCAATTTCTGAAGCCATTGAAGAAATACATAATTTATTTTCATTTGCTTCCATTTTAACGATATTTCTTTCTTTACTTTGAGTAAGTAATGCTGCTCTATCAATTGAAGCAAAGAATTTATTTAAATTAGTATTAATAATATATTTAAATTCTTTAGGAATGAAGTTAGATGTATTTGGATATTGTCCATTTAATAAATTAGATTGGAATAATAATGTATTATCTATCTTAAATAAGATTTTGTTAGTAAATACACTGATTTCAACAGTTGAATTATCCCCTACTATCTTATCTAATTCATTCATGTTTCTTCCTGGAACTACAATATTAATACTTTCAGTAAAATTTTCTTCTAAAACTAAAGTTTTCTTAGCTAATCTATAAGAGTCTGTAGTAATAAACTCTAAGATATTACCATTAATATTAATATTAACTCCCGTTAATAAAGGTCTACTTTCTTGAGTTGATACTGCAAAGATTGTTTGTTTAATCATCTTTTTCAACTCTTCTCCTTTTAATTTAATAGATTTTTCAGCTTCATCTAATTGAATTTGTGGATAATCATTACTATTTAAACAATTTAAATTATATTTAGTATCATTTGAATAAATAATAATACTTGATCCATCTACTACTTCAAAGTTAATAACTTCTCCTGGCATTGATTTAACTATATCAATAATATATTTACTTTGAATTACAATAGATCCTTCTTTATCTATAGATTGAATATCTTCTGGTTTAATTAAAGCTTTAATAGTTAAATCTGAATCACTTGCAGTTAAATGTAATCCACTTTCATCTAATTCAAATTTAATACCATTTAATATTGGAATAATGTTTTTAGGAGATATTGCTCTATTAACATTTACTAATTGTTCTAAAATTATAGTTTTGTTTATTGAAAATTTCATTTTCATTTTCCTTCTTTCTTGTTGTTATTTTTTATTTATATATTAGTAATAATAATGTCTGTTCATAATGTTGAAAACTTCAACTTTTTACATATATTCGTATGTTTATAAGTAAAGTTTTTAGTTTTTTTTGTTAATTATTTTTTAGTTTTTAACACATTATATTTTTTCTAAGATTGCTTGAATGTCTTTTTTTAGTTGTGGGTTAGTTTTTAACTCATTTTCAACTTTATTACATCCGTGAATTACTGTTGCATGGTCTCTATTAAATTCAAGACCTATTTTTTCAAGACATTCTTCAGTTTTTAACTTACATAAGTACATTGCAACCTGTCTAGGATTGGTAATTTCAGCTTTTCTTTTCTTAGATTTAAGCGTTTCTACTGTTAATTCATAGTAATCTGCAACTGCTTTTTGAATTTTTCCTATTGAATTGTACGTATATATGTCATTTCCTAAGAAATCTTTTAATGATTCTTTAGCAAAATCTAGATCTATTTTTACAGGACTAAACATTGCAATACATGAATATAGTCTATTTATTGCACCTTCTAGATGTCTTACATCGTTTGGTGAGTTATTAGCTATATAATCTAGTACATTATCAGGTATTTGTTTACCTACTTCATGTCCTGCCATCTTATTTTTAAGAATTTTCTTCTTTAATTCTAGATCTGGTGGATTAATTGTTACTGTTAATCCCCATACAAAACGTGTCTTTAATCTATCCTCAAATTCTTTTAAGTCGTTTGGACTTGTATCAGATGCAATAATAATTTGTTTTGAAGTTGTATATAAACTTTCAAAAGTATTAAAGAATTCATCTTGAGTAGCTGTTTTCTTAGCTAATCTTTGAATATCATCTATTATTAATACATCAACATTGCGGTATTTATCTTTAAATTTGTTATAAATTTCATTAGATTCATTACCAGTTGTTCTACATATTTGTAGGAAATCATCGGTAAATTCTTCACATGATATATATAATACTTTTTTATTTGAATTTTCTACGATAAAATTTCCTATCGCATGCATTAAATGTGTTTTTCCTAATCCACTCTTTCCGTAAATAAATAATGGATTATATAAAGTACCAGGATTTTCTGCTACTTGAAGACCATTTAATTGAGCTTCTAAGTTAGTTTTACCTACTACATAGTTATCAAATGTTAAGTTAGGATTTAAATTTGTTCCTACTCTATTTAAATCTTTGTTAATTTCTTCTTTTTCAACACTTGTATTGTTTTTAGTTTTGTTTTTTATTTTTTCTATTTCTTGAATATCTTCATCAGATATAATCTCTACATTATATGGAAATTCAAATGATTTAACCACATTTTCGTTTATTTGATCTATATAATGTTGTTTAATATAATTTTTTCTATAAGAGTCTGTTTTAAAATATAACGTATCTTCAGTGATATCATATAATTCAAAGTTGGAAAACCAAACATTATATGAAATATTTGCTATTTCAGATTTTAAAAAATCTAATAATTTTTGGAAGGAAACTTCCCTATTTTCCATTATTTTATCACCTCGCCCCGTTATCATTGTTTCACTAAAATAATTTTAAACCAAAAGTAAATAAAATGAAATAAATACTTTTTCAATGTGGATAAAAACGTACTTTTCAACATAGTTATCCACCATTTAATTGCCTATTATAAAGGACTTTAGACCACTTTTCAACAGTTTCAACAAATTATTTGTTAATAATAACTTTTTTAGTTCAAAAAGTTATAAACATTGTTGTTAATTGTGTTTATAATTAGTAAATGATACATTTTTTCGTAATTTTTGTTGACTTTCAAATTGTTGATATATTATAATACAAGTGCTTTCAGAAGGAGAGGAGTGTACTATGAAAAGAACTTTTCAACCAAATAATCGTAAAAAAGCTAAGAAACATGGTTTCTTCGCAAGAAAAAATTCTAAAATCTTAAAAACTAGAAGAGCAAAAGGACGTAAGGTACTTTGTAAATAATTAAAGCCACTTAACGTGACTTTTTTTTATATTTTAGTGGAGGTTATTATGAGAAGATTTGAAATGGTAAAAAAACATTCTGATTTTGATGATATTATTCAAAATGGTAAATATAAAAAAAATAGAGCTTATATTATATATAATAAGGTTAATGAAAAAGACTTTACTAGATGGGGTATTGCTGTTGGTAAAAAAATAGGGGATGCTCATGTTAGAAATAAAGTTAAAAGACAAGTAAGAGAGATTGTTACTGCTAATAAAAAAATATTTCAAAATAATAGAGATTATATTATAATAGTTAAGAAATCTATTTTAGAGATGGATTTTGAAGAAATGACTAAATTATTAGTTGAATTACTAAAATAAGTAGAGATAGGTGAATTATGAATAATAAAATTAAGAAATCACTTATAATTGCTTTAGTAGGATCTTTATTATTAACTGGATGTACTAAAACTATGGTTGATGATAACAAAAAGGCAATTGTAAATGATCAAACAGGACAAAATTTAACTTCAAATATAATTTGTTTACCTGAAGAAGAATCATTATTAGAAATTTATAAGAATAATGAATCACATATGACTGTAGATTTAAATAATTTAAAATCTTGTAGTGATATGAAGATTTATGAAAAGAAGAGTTATGATGGTTTATGGGTACAATTATTTGTTAGACCATTAGCTTGGTTAATAATTAAAGTAGGTAAGTTAGTTAAAAACTATGGTTTATCAGTAATGATAATTGGTTTATTAATTAGATTAATTCTTTTACCATTTAGTGCTAAGACTGCACAACAAAGTCAAAAGATGAAAGAAATACAACCTAAATTACAAAGAATTGAAAAAAAATATGCTGGTAAAGATGATCAAGAATCTTTAATGAAGAAGAGTCAAGAAACAATGATGCTTTATAAAGAAGCTAATATTAATCCAATGTCTTCTTGCTTAGTATCATTTATTCAATTACCTTTATTCTTAGCTTTCTTAGAAGCTATTAATAGAGTACCTGCAATTTTTGAAAATGATTTATGGGTATTCCAATTAGGAACAACTCCTATGTTTGGAATTAAGAATGGTAATTATTGGTATTTATTATTAATTGCCTTAATAGTATTATTTACAGCTTTAACATTTATGTTAAGTATGGGTTCAATGAATTCTGGAAATCCTGAGCAAGAAAAGCAATCTAAATATATGATGTTATTTATGATTGTATTTATTGGAATTGCTTCTGTTCAATTACCAGCTGCAATTGGATTATATTGGATTGTCACTAATGCTTTTGGAGTAATTCAAACAGCTATTATAAAAAATAGAAGTGGAGAAGGTAAGTAATATGAAAGAAACAGTGTTTAGTGGAAAAACTTTGGAAGATGTAAAAGATGAAGCTTTAAAAAGCTTAGGGGTTGAAGAAAGTGAAGTTTATTTCTATGTAACTAAAACAAAGGGTGGTCTTCTTAAAAAAGAAGTTGTTACACTTCATGTTATTACTAGAGATGATTTAGTAGACTATGTTAAAGAATTCTTAAAAGGAATTACTAAAGACATGGGATTAGATGTTAGTTTTGAATCTAAAGTAAGAGATGAACAAATTACTATTAAGATGTATTCAGATAACAATAATATCTTAATTGGTAAAGAAGGAAAAACTCTTCAAGCTTTAACTACATTAATTAAACAAGTTATTTATAATAAAATTGGAGAATATCCTTATATCTTATTAGATGTTGAAAACTATAAAGAAAAGAACGAAGAAAGATTAATTAGATCAGCTAAGAAAATTGCTAAAGAAGTTGCTAAAACTAAAGTTGAAGCAGAACTTGATAATATGAATAGTTATCAAAGAAGACTTATTCATAATGCATTAACAGATTTTAAAGGTGTATATACTGAGAGTGTAGGGGAAGAACCTAATAGACACATCGTTATTAAACCAAAAGAAGCTTAAAAAGATGGATTTTTCCATCTCTTTTATTTTTTATAAAAAATTTTAAGTAATTTTGATATCTACCGGTAAAAATATATAGTAGTGGCGTTAAATTAACACTAACTTAAGGGAGTTGGTTATCAAATAGTACTTTAATATTTTAGACAATTTTATTTTTTGAAAAAAATAATTAAAGGAGATTATATTTGAAGAAAAGTTTTAAAAACGTTAAAAAGTTATGGGTTTTCTTAAAAAAAGAAAAATCTAGACTAATTTTATTTTTAATAGTTAATGTATTATTAGCTATTATTTATATTATTTTTCCATTTTTTGGTTCTAAAAGATTATCCTATATTTCTACTGGTTTATTAGATAAGCTATTATATGTATCATTATTTTTGTTTTGTTTAAACATAGTTGAAGTTATTGCTGCTTTTATTAAAATGAAATTATCTATAGTTATTCAAAGAAATGTTTTTAAAGATTTACAAAATACTTTAGGTAAAGAAATATTGAAATTAACTAACAGTACATTTGATAGGGAAGGTTCTTCAGTGTTTGTTCAAAGAATGACATCTGATTTGAATAAGATTACTGCAGTATATTCTAATCTAATTGACACTTTAACTAATATGATTAAGATTTCAGGTGTATTTGTCTTTTTATACTTTGTTAATATTTATATAGGTATTTATTGTACATTATTTAGTATTATTATTTTTAGATATACTAATAAAACT
>JAILLM010000008.1 GCA_024693165.1 Bacilli bacterium
TAAAGCCAGGAAAGACTATGATAACAAACTAACAATACATAAATCAAAGGGACTTGAAGAAGAAAATGTAATATTAATTAACTCTGATAATATACCATCCACCATTAAAGAGGAACGTTTATTTAGATTTGTACAAAAAGATAAATCATATATACCTTACGAAGAAGAAAGACGAATATTTTATGTGGCATTAACTAGAACAAAGAATTATATATACATATTAGCTAATAAAAAATCTTTATTTATAAAAGAATTAATACATGATTATAAAGATTATATAGAAATAAAAAAGAAACCTTAAAGTTTCTTTATCTTACAAATGAAGAATCCTTCATTTAATTCACTAGGCATTATAGTTTGAACACCTTCAATTTTGGAAGGCAATGTTTCAAATCCTACTTCAATCGGAACAATTTCAATATTAAATTCTTTCATCATTTTATTTATAATATTTTCATTTTCTTCTTTTAGAATTGAGCAAGTTGAATAAATCATAGTCTTTCCTGGCTTTAAAATTGTTAAAGCTTTTCTTAATAAACTCTCTTGTACTTTAGTAATATTAGTAACAAGCTTATCATTTATTTTGCTAAAATCATTTTCTTCGATAGTACCGCTTCCAGAACAAGGAGCATCTAATAAAATATTATCAAAAGAAAAATATTCATCTAAATTTCTAGCATCTACTCTTAAAGTAGTAACATTCTTACATCCAAGTTTATCTAAATTATAAACTAATCTATCTCTTCTTATTTCATTTACTTCAGTTGCTGTTACATATATCTCGTTGTTACTTAAAGCACATATCTCACTTGTTTTTCCACCTGGTGATGCTGCCATATCAAGTATTGTACTTCCTTTAACCAAATCTAAATATAAAGGAGGTAACATAGAACTAATACTTTGAAGATAAATTAAACCATTCTTATAAATATCTAGTTCTTTAAGTTTACTTTCATCACTATCTACTATCAAAGCAAAAGGAATTGATTCTACTTCTTTATAACTAATATTATTTTTATCTAATACTTCTTTAACTTCATCAATATTACTCTTTAATGTATTAACTCTTAAAGAAACTATTCTCTTAAGATTATATCTATCAATAATCTTTGAAGTTAAATCTTCACCATAACTATTAATTAATCTATTATATAAAAATTCAGGGATATTCATAATAACACCTCAAAAGAATTATACCATCTAATTGTAATATTTAAATAATTTGTTAAAATAAAATTAGGTGGTAATATGAAAAATATGTTTTTAGGATTAATTTTAAGTATAAGTAGTATCCTTGGATTTGGATATTCAAGCAATACTAAAATAGATGCCAATAGTATTCGTGATGCCGGAGATAACTCAGTAGTAATAACTTTTAAAGCGCAAAGTCCAGATTTAATGATTATTAAACATGAAATTGAGTATAATCCAAATGAATTCGAAATAGATAGTATTAATAAAAATTCATATTTTCATTTAGAAACATCTGAAAAAATTAATGAAGATAAAAAAATAGTTACAATTCTTTTAGATTCAACTAACTCATTCAATTCAATTGAATACTTAGAACTTAAACTAAGACCAAAAAACGATATCAAACAAGGAACTATAAAAATAGATAATATCGAAGTTGCAAATTCAAATCACAAAATTGAAAAAGCAGATGGATCTTATCTTACAGTAATAGTTGATGAAGATAATTACAAACTATTAAAAGAAGAAATATTAATGCAAAATCCGTTAGTTAAATATATTAGATCAAATAAAAAACAAGTATTAATTGTTTGCGGAATTATATTACTAATAATTATAATTCATAATGTAAAATTAAAAATTGATAAAAATAAAATGAAAAATAAAAAATACTTTACTGATATGAAAACTCAAGAACAACGAATTGAAGAAACACAAAATGAAGAAGGTATTGAATTAATTCAAAAAGTTGAAAGCCAAGAACAAGAAAATCCAATAAGTGATGATGTATTTAAAGGTAAATATGAAGTATTTATTCTATTATTACTTGTTGGTTCATTATTCACATTTGCTAAAGTTTCTGCAGAAAGTGAATATGCCCAAGAAATTAGAGAAACAATTATTAATTATAAAGGTTATACAGAAAAATGTGACTTAAATAAAGATAAAAAAGTTAATCTAATCGATTTAGTATATGCAATCGAAACAAAAGACACAGTTAATAAAGGTGATATTAATTTCAAATAAAAAAGAATCCTAGGATTCTTTTTTTATGCAATAAGCCTCATTTATAAATACATCAAAACCTGAATAATCTTTTTTAATACTTACTTCAAATGTTTTACCGTTATCTAATATAGTTCTATTCTTTTCTTCAATATCTACTATTTTTCTATTCGAATCATAATATAAAACAATTACATTTAAGTTATTTAAAGAACTTCCAGATTCATTAGTAAAAACATATTTAAATTGATCATAATCTAAAGTAGAAATTTTAACTGAATCAGCTTCTGAAGAATAAATACTATTAGCAGAATTAATAATATAATCATATTTATCATATATCTTTAAATCACTCTTTTTAAAATACGCATAGAATGAAGAATTATTATTAATAGAACTAGCTTGATATGACAAAGTGTTTTCGATTGAATCATTAACATAAGTATTTAATCTAACAGTTATATCTTTAGTTTTGCCAGTTAAATTAGTAACTTTATAAACAACATAATTATCACTTTTTAATTCTTCAACATCAATTTTCTCTTCATTACTAACTGCGGTAGTTGTAACTTCAGTATCATCAGGCTTAATACTACCCATATAATGAGAATTTCTTATCTTAGGATATATTGAATAAGCTAAGAATCCAATTACAACAATTAAAAGAATAGTAAGTAAAATATCTACTTTAATAATATTAAATTTTTTACCATTATAATCTTTAACAGCAGTTTCTATAACAGGTTTATTATCCATAAAAACACCTCTAATAATATAATAGTATTATTTATACAAATTATAAAGAAATACATATATTGGTTTACAAAAAAAAGACTATGCTTTTAAATATAGTCTTTTAACATTGTCTAAATCACGAGTTGTATATTTATATGTATTTTCATCTAAATCTTCTCTAGCAAATCCTAACATGTCAAAGCATCTTTGAGCAATCTCATTAGTTTTTTTAATCTCACAATATAAATAGTTCATATCACATATAGATAATAAACCAATTAATCCTTCAAGAAGGAATCCTTGTTCTTTATAATTATGATAAATCTTATAATCAATTTCACCATAAGCTTTAATTTTAATATAACCAATAAGGCTATTATTTTCTTTTAAACGTAACTCATAACAAATAGTTGCAAAGTCCGTATTCATCTTTTGAAACATAAATAATCTTTCAGTATTAATACATTCAGTAAAATTTTCTATATTAAAATTTTCTAAACAAGATACCATTCTATCATCGAAGTTAAATCCAACATCTATTTTTTGATTAATAATATCTTGATAATCATCATCTTTTGCAAGTTTATCAATTAGTTCAGCAAGTCTCATTGTTCTATCATAATTGGACTTACATAAACCAACTCTTTTACATTCTTTATCTAAAAATACAGCTGCTCCATCTGTTCCAAATTGCTTACTTCTAGCATGACAATCAACAACTTGTTCAGCGGCTTGATCAGCATTCATATCATTAGGATCTTCAAAAAAAGGAAAGTGATGATCATTATTTTTACAATGTATTTCTTTTCCTTTAAGAACTTCAGGAGTAGGTACATAATTGACATCATGTAAATTATCAATACTATCTACAATTGAAGCCAATGATAAGCATTATTCAACATTATTTAATTTAGATAAGTCGTGAGTTTGACATCTACATATTAAAGATGTAGACTCAACTCCCCTTTGTAATTTTTTAAATTCAGTACCTAAATATAAACCACTTCTTTGAATACATTCTCTATGAATTAATGTATCAATTATTACGTGAGTTAATTTTTGTGGATCTATTTTTGTCATGATTTTCACCTCACTATAAACACGAATAATATTATACTCAAATTTATAAGTATATCAACAATAAACTAATCCTTCAAAATTCCTAATTCAATTAAATTAGAACTTATAATGTCTACACATAGACTTACAAAGTTCTTAACATTTTCCATATTAAACG
>JAILLM010000027.1 GCA_024693165.1 Bacilli bacterium
AACATATTCATAAGTATATTTTTTATTGGTGCTGTTAAATTAATTGAAAGTATTAATAATTCTACTAAGCATCCAAATGATATACCATAGAATTTTAAATCTTTATAAATAATTGTTAATATTGTAAATAATGCTACAAAGAATACTAGTAATAATACTAATGCCCACCATGTAGATGTATACATTGTTTCAAGTAGTTTTTCAATTCCCATTGCTTGAAGTACTAAACTTTTTTCATATGTAAGTGAATCAGTATAAACAAATGATAGTGTAGCAATAACACTTACTACTGATTCAAAAAGTGCAATAAATAGCATATAAGCACTATGTTCTTTAAATAATTTTTTCATTATCATCACCATAATAATTATATCATAAAAAAAGAATCATAATAGATTCTTTTATTGATACCATAAATTTGTTACATCTAATGATGTTGAAACTGGAAGTGGGTTTGGAAGTGGGAAAGTAACTAGTAGTGGTACTTTAAATGCATTTCCAAATACTAATCCAACACCAGGGTGTAATGTTTTTATTCTTTCAATTGTTTCATCTGTTACATTTGATGAAATACCTTGTACTATTTTTAAATCTTCTGGATAGAATAGTCTAAATACTACAAAGTTTGAACATTGGGATAACGATGTAACTGATAATTCTGAAGGTCTTTGAGTAATGAATCCAAGGATTGTTCCATACTTTCTACCTTCTTTTGTGATTCTATCGAATATGTTATATCCGATTACATCAGTATCTGTATCTTGTTGAACGTATCTATGTGCTTCTTCTAGTATGATATGTACTGAGAATTTACCACGTGATTCAACATTCGCAGTATATTCAAAGAATAATTTTGAATAAATTTTTGTTAAACATTTAGCAAATTTATCATCAATATATGAAAGGTTAACATCTACTAGTTGAACTGGTTCAGTTCCGTCCGTAGTAGTAAAGAATTTTTCAATATATTGATTCTTTGTAATGTATTCAGCATCTGAATCAGTAAAGTAGCTGTTAGCTTCAGAATTTATGATTGTTTGAAGTCTTGCTTTTAATGAGTTATTTAAATCATGTGATTTTTCATTAGTAAATACACCTTCATTAATTAAAGCAAATTCTAGTGCATAATATAGATCTGTTAATGAATAAGAAGTGTTCTTATCAATTTGAGAAGAATCTATATCTACTTTTACATATCTATTAAAGAAGTCTACTACGAATGTAATAGCATTAATTTTACCTTGTTCATCTATGTTAAGACATTGTCTTATATTTCTATCATATCCAGGTTGATGAATTGTAGAATCTAGATTTAAACTTGGAGTATTATATGAAGTTAAAAGTGAAATTAATTGGTCTCTTATTTGAGTAGATGTTTTACCACTTGATAAGATATCTAGACAAGTTCTAGCGATAATATCATTTTTAAAGTCTTCAACATTTGGATCTCTACTTTTAAATACTTTAACAAGTTCGATTGCTTTCTTTAATACTGGAAGTTGTTCTGGATCGTTAGCTCCTAAAAGGATAGCTAAATCATCAACATCTAAGAAGTAAGCGGGATATTTAAGTGTTTCTGCGCTACCAAAGTTTAATTCAGTTGTAATCTTCTTGAAATGTAATCCTTGGAATTTTTCCATATCATTAAATGTATTGAAATACTCACCATATGCATCAAATAATACAAAATGTGCATTCTTTGGAAGAGTAGTATTAGAACTATAGAATATGTTTTGCATAATTCTTGCTAAACCGCAGGATTTACCTGAACCAGTATTACCAATGATAGCAAAGTGGTTTGCAAAGAAATCATTTAATTTAGCAGTTATTACATAGTCTTTATATATAGGTGATGTTCCAAATAGAATATTAGATTTATCTATATAGTTTTGGTCACCTAGAATACATTCTAGTTCGCTTTTAAAAATTATTCTTGCTTGAGTATTAGTTGATGGCTTTTTTAATACACCATTTGTGAATACTCCATTAATAATTTCACCAATTAAATAAATAGTAATTGTTTCTGGACTGATTGATACAATCTCACCAACTATTTTATGATCTACTTCTGGAAATACTACATGGTATCCAATATAGTTAGTATCAGCAATTCCTTTTGTATTTTCTAGGAACATTTTACTATTATCAAAACCTAATATTTTTCCGAACATAATAACACCCTTCTATTCTTTTATAATTTTATCAAATATTTATATAAAGTTAAATAACTTATGTTAATTTTATATTATTGAAAATAGGGGTTATTGTTTATATAATATAATAGGAGAGTAATATGAAAAAAGAGAACACTATTATAAAGACAATTATTGATTTTTTCTCATATTTATTATTAAGTGTTTTAATATTTTTATCTGCATTTTTTGCGTTTTATATAGTTGAAAATGCTTATGCAAAAGCTACAAATACTAAACCACTTATTAGTTTATTTGTAATTGTGTCTCCATCTATGGTACCAACTATCAACGTTAATGATATGATTGTTGATATTGGTGTTAATAATAATGCTGACTTACAAGAAAATGATATTATTACTTTTTATTCGAATGTAATTAATACTGGTGGTTATACTATTACTCATAGAATTAATAAAATTAATGTTTTAGAAGATGAATATAGATATGTAACTAAAGGTGATAATAATAAATCAGTTGATGTTGGATTTACTACGGTTGATAGAATTGTAGGCAAAGTATTCTTAATTATTCCTAACATCGGTAAAGTTCAAGAATTAATGTCTTCTAAATGGGGATGGTTACTTATTGTTGTAGTTCCATCTGTTGCGATATTGATTGCTGATATTATTAAGCTTATTAATTTAATAAGAATTAAAAAAGAAATTATTGAGATAAAACCTGTTGGTAATATTGATCATAAAAAAGAAATTGAATCTAACAAGAATATAAGAGTGCTTATAGAAAAGTCTAAAGAATTAGAAAGACTTAGTGAGGAAAAGAATGAAGAGGGAGCAAATATTAAATAAGGCACAAAAATATTTAGTTAAGTATAGTAATTCTACATCTAAGTATTATATTGAATTATTGAAAACATATAATGAATATAAAAATTTAGATAATACTGATCCGGTAGTTAATAAACTATATGCTAAACA
>JAILLM010000036.1 GCA_024693165.1 Bacilli bacterium
TATTCTATACATACTATTATCTTTTTTATAATCTAAGAAAGATAATATATCTTCACAGTTATCTAGATTATCAAAAGTAATACTTTTGGATTCTTTTCTAACTATTAAATCATCATTACTAATTTTATTTTCTTTAAAGTCCAGAGTATATATACCTTTCATTAAAGTAATTCTTGCATTAGTATTATTAGAATTTCTATAAATAGTTCTTCTTTCTTCATAAGAATCTACGTATTTATAATTTTCATTTAAATAGTTAATATACTCTTTTAAGCAATCTACTTTATAACAGTATTCGTATTCCATAAGTTCTCCTTATAAACTCTTTTGTTTATAATATTCTTTTACTTCATCATATAATTTTGGAGTTTCACTCATCATTAACTCATGATTATGTAATAATCCAAGTATGTAATCCCTACCATAAGTTTCTACTACATATTTAAAGAATAAATAATATTGAGGATATAAGCTTCCTCTTTTAACAATATCATCATAAGATGCTTTAAATTCAAAACTTTTATTACTTTTTTCTTCTCTATGTTTAAATTGATCAGAAAGATATGTTGCTATTCCTTCTAAAAACCAATAAGGGCAAAAATTTTTTCCGTATTCTTCAGGACTTGCCATCATCGTTACAGCATGAGTAAACTCATGTAAGAACAAGTCAGGAAGTGCATCTAAATCTTCTTTTGGATGACGTTTATGGTATTCTTCATAACATAATGTTTTTATACATCTTCCTCCAAAACATACTCCAACTAGCCATGATGGAACATCTTCTTTTTTCTCATAGTTAGTATGTTCGACATAATAATCTAAAAATTCATCTAATGTTGGATATATTTCTATTTCAATTTTAAATGGTACACTTTCTAAGCCAAAGAATTCTAAGATACTATCACTTCTTTTATTACATTCTTCTACAATATAATCAATATAATCTAAATCTTTTTCAGTATATTTAATTATAAAATTTTTTAATTCTTTTTTCATTCTTACCTCATTATAAATTAAAAATAATTTCAACTATTATATCTAATATCTTTATTATTTACAATGGACTAAATATTTGAAGATAAAATATAAATTAAAAAAAGAAGCATAAATTATGCTTCTTTAACTATATCTAATGCTTTATTTAATTTTAAATCATATTCAATAGCATCTTCTCCACCAACATAGTCAGTGAATTCTTTTTCAGAAATACTATATTTTTCAGCATTATCTTTAATATATTTTTTAACTTCGTCTTTAGTTACTTTAACACTCTCTTCTTTAGCAACTGCTTCAAGTAAGTATCTAGTTTTAATTCTAGCTTCAGCTTGATTAGACATCATACCTCTAACTGATTCAATATTTTGACCAGTCATTTGTAAGTATTGTTCAAATGTAAATCCTTGTCCTCTTAATTCTTGAGAGTATTGTCTAATCATTCTATCAACTTCTGAATTAACGATTTCAGGATTAATTTCAACTTTCATGTTATCACATGCAGTGTGTAATACTTCATCTAAATATTTGTTTTCAACTTCTTTTTCTTTAGCTTCTTTAATATTATTTTTAACATAATCTTTTAGCTTTTCTAAAGAATCAATTCCTTCGATTGCTAAGTCAGCAAAGAAGTCTTTATTAATTTCAGGTCTAACTCTAGTTTCAATCTTATTTAAAGTTACTTTGAATTCAACATCTTTACCTTTTAAAGCTTCAACATATTCTTCTGGGAACTTAAGATTTAAAACTTTAGTTTCCCCAACTTTCATTCCAACTACTCCTTCTTCAAATCCAGGAATAAATGAATGAGAACCAATTTCTAATGGGTAGTTAGTTCCAGTTCCACCATCGATTACTTTACCATCAACTTTACCTTCAAAATCAATAGTAGCAGTATCTCCTTCAACAACTTCTCCATTTTCTTTAACTACTTTTTCAGCAAATCTATCTTGCATCTTTTCAATTTCAGCAGTAATTTCTTTATCAGTTACTTTAACTGCATCTTTTTTGATTCCTAATTTTTTATAGTTTCCTAATTTTACTTCAGGATGAGAAATTAAAGTAAATGTGTATTCAATACCATCTTTATCACATTTGTTGATAGCAACTGATGGTTCACATACTAATTCTTCTTTAAATTCATCTAATGCTTTTTTGTAAGCTTCTTCGATAGCAATATCTGAAGCTTCAGCAAATAATGATTCTACACCAGCTTTTTTAATGTAGATTTCTTTAGGAACAGCACCTTTTCTGAAACCAGCCATTTTAATATCTTTTTTATTTTTATTAAATGCAGCATCAATAGCGTTTTCCCAATCTTTTCCTTTTATTTCGATTTTAATTTCTTTAACGTTTTTCATGTTTCACATCTCTTTTCTTTTAACTCTATGTATTATACATAAAAAAACACCTTAAATCAAGGTATTTAAAGTGTTTTTATTATGTCTTAACTCTTAAGTGTTAAGTATCCTCCATCACCAGTATGTGCTTTAGTTATATCATAAACTGATGGATTATAATTTGGTAAATTTTTACAATTTTTAAACATATTTCTACTTGCAGTAACTTTAGATGTATCCCATTTTGAAGAAACATATATTGTTTTTAAGTTTTCACAATTATTAAACATTTCCGTTGTCCATGTTACTTTTGAAATATCAAAACTTGATAAATCCAAAGTCTCACCATAGTAATTTCTAAATACATACTCCATACTAGTAACCTTTGATGTATCAAACGAAGTAAGCACAATAGTTTTAGCTTTACAATATTCAAACATATTAGACATCACTCTAAGATTACTTGTATTAAAATTTCTTAAATCAAGATTTGTTACACCACTATATGCAAACATCGAATGCATATTAGAAACATTAGATGTATCCCATGTAGAAATATTTAAATCACTTAAATTATTAGTATGATCAAACAATGATGACATATTAGTTAAATGTGAAGTACTCCAATTACTTAAGTCTAATGTTTTTAAGTTTTCACATCTACTAAACATATTACTAATATCAATACATTTTCTTATATCAAAATGATTAACATCTAATTCTTCTAAAGATGAACATCCACCAAACATATAATACATAGTTTTAACATTACTTGTATTAAAACTACTCAAATTTATTTTCTTCATGCTCTTACAATTATAAAACATTTCCTTCATTTCAGAAGTTCTAGATGTATTAAAACTACTTAAATCTAACTCTTTCAACTTATTACATTCTTTAAACATATAATTCATACCAGTTACCTTTGATGTATTAAAACTACTTAGATTGATTTCAGGAATTGATATACAATTTGAAAACATTTCATGCATACTTTTAACATTTGATGTATCAAAACTAGTAATGTTCAAATCAATTAAAGAATGGCATCCATAAAACATTACTCCCATTGTAGTTACTTTTGATGTATTAAAATTACTCAAATCTAATTTTATTAATTTTTTACAATTTTGAAACATACAAAACATAGAAGTAACATTTGATGTATCAAAACTACTTAAGTCTAAAGTTTCTATTGATGATAAACCACAAAACATTCCTTCCATTGTAATTGCTTTTGATGTATTAAAATGTTTAACATTTAATTCTTTTATTGAATACATATGAGAAAACATAAAATTCATTCTTTCTACATTGCTTGTATCAAAACTACTTATATTAAAATCTATCAAAGATTCACAATGAGAAAACATATATGACATATCTTTTACTTTCGAAGTATTAAATCCACTTAAATCAAGTTTTTCTAATTTATATCCAAAGTTAAACATCCATGACATATCAGTAACATTAGAAGTGTCAAATCCTTTAATAGTTAAATTTGGAGATTTTTCTATGCCATAAAACATACGATTAGCATTTTTTACTCTTGTAGTATTTAAGCCTTCAAAATCAACATAATTCAAATACATAAATGATTTAAACATACTAGAACAATTTGCATTCATATATATTTCATCATTATCAGATGAATAGTAATAAAAATCATTACCTTCGAACCAACCATAAACTTTATTTGCAGAATCAGCACTTTGAATTTCAATAGTATCAATTCCTGTAGGTAAAACTTTTGATCTTTGGAAACTTTGAATTTTATTATTAATATTTTTAAGTTTTTTATTTATATTTTCGCCAGTATCTAACATAGCAACATTTTTAACTTTATCATCTTCATCTTTATTATCTACATTAGGTTCATCATTATTTATAGTTTCTCCACTATTTCCTACATCACAAACAGAACAAACAGACATACCACATAAAGATTGTATAGTTAATTTTTCTGGGTCAACAGAAGATTTTTTTACTAAAGATTCCATCATATTTGATGATTTATCAGTATAACGATAGTTTACTAAAGCATATTCATCATCAAAAATTGTAATATAAGCATCTTCTGAATAACCATTAATTAAAACCCATCCTTCATAATTACCCGTATTAGATAAATATAAATCAGTTTTTATATTATAAATAACGCATGATGAATCATCAATTGTCTCATTTATATCTAAATCTTCAATTAATTGTTTATATGATAAACTAACACTCTTATCAGCGTAAGAAAGAATTGCTCTTCTTTTTGCAGAATTAATTGAATTCAAAACAAATGGAATTGCAATTAGCATTATAATTGCAATAATTACTATAACAGCAAGCAATTCTACTAAAGTAAATCCCTTCTTTTTCAAAAACCTTTTGACAGAAAAAAACAACTTAAACATATAAACTCACCTATTTTCATTATATACTCAAACAAAAAAATAATCTATATTACTATAGATTATTTATATTTTTTTAAATAAACTTATTTTATTTTTATT
>JAILLM010000045.1 GCA_024693165.1 Bacilli bacterium
TCATCTTTCAGTAATAGAAGCTAGAAACGAAAAACTTGGTGAGGTATTAGAAAAATATAATTATGTTAATATTTTTATTGTCAAAATATTAAATCATGTATTTAGTAAAGAAATCTTTAATTTTAATTTTACTGGAGCCGATTATAGATTTGATCGTGAAATCATATTATTGCCATGCTTAGAAGTAGGCGAAGGTGAAGATTTCATTTGGGAAGATGATGGAAAACATTATACATTGGCTGTCGTCTATATTAAGAAATTGATGGATGAGGCCAAGGAGTTACGTGAGAAAAAAACAATTCGTTTATATGAAGCGGAGAGAGCGAAGTATGAAGCGGAGAGAGCGAAGTATGAAGCGGGATATAAGAGAGAACGCGTTTCTTTAGTATGGAAAAAATTCACTTTAGATAATTTGTTTAATTTTGATAGTGGGAACCAATTATCTATGAATAAAAAAGCATTGGAAGTTTCAAGTACAAAAGATGATCAATTTAAAATCGCTTTAATTACGCAAAGTGAGAAGAACAATGGGATTTCAGGATATCTTGAAGAAACTGAGGAAATAAAAGATAAAAAAATGAATAATTATTTGACATATTCTATGCATTTTGGTCTTTGTTTTTATCATAATTATGATTTTGTCTTGATGGATACCCATGGTAGTGTGTTTAGATTATTACCAAAAGAAAATAAATTAGGGGAATTAATGAAACAACATGAAGAACTTAATTATTTTCTTGGTAAGTCCATAACCAAAATTTGTAGAAATGGTATATATAATTATAGTTGGCTTCCTAACTCTAGTAGAGTTGGTCGTGAAATCATATTATTACCATGCTTAGAAGTAGGTGAAGGTGAAGATTTCATTTGGGAAGATGATGGGAAACATTATACATTGGCTATCGACTATATTTCATATATTTATTTAACTGGTAAAGTTAATTACAATCAAAAGAGAATTGATAACTATACTTATCAATATTAGGAGGGTATTATGGACTACAAGTTTATAAGTGTTAAAGAGATGTTTGATAGGTATAAAGTTATCAATGTTCCTTACTATCAAAGAGAATATGTATGGGGAACAAAGAATGATGGAAGAAACCTATATAAGTTTATAGATGATATTTTTTCACAGTATAAAGCTGGTGATGACAAGGACTACTTTATTGGTACACTTGCATTTTGCTCTGCACAAGTGAATGATGTAATCGATGGTCAGCAACGTATTACAAGTTTGGTGCTAATTTTATCTCGCTTGGCTGAACTTAAATGCTCAACTACTATTAAAGGTGAGCATGCAAAATTATTAGTTCCAGAAGCAGGTAAATTTGTCATAAACGAAGAAAATTATTTGACTGAGGAACTTAAGAAATATCTAGGGTTACATAATAGTTTTAATGTTCAAGGTAATTCTGCCAATATCTCTAAGACAATTGAGAGAATCGATAATCAGATAAACAGCGCTTGGAGTGGATATCAAGAAAGTTGGTATGATGGTTTATATAACTATATTATGAAAAGGGTTATGTTCATTAAATTAGAGTATAATAATATAAGTGACTCTTTGAAATATTTTTTGAATATTAATTCGTTATCTATTCAACTTACTCAAGCTGAAATTTTTTACTCAATATTATCTCAGTCAATAAGATTAGGACGTACTGCATATAATATTTTTTCTATAAAAAATAAGTTAAAAGAACTTGGTAATTATAAAGGCATTGATAAAGATATAGATGGTTATAAGGCTTATGATGAGAAGAATGAAAAAGGTGTGGATAATGTCATTTATCTATTTTTAAATTCTTTTTACCAAAATGATAAAAATATTCAATCTTTAAATGAATCAGGCATAGGCAAATGGATGTCATTTTTTATGAATGATGTTTTTAATGATGCTATCTTAGCTAAAGAATTTACAGAAAAATTCGCACAATTCTTAAAGGATTTTGAGATTATTTATAAACATTTTACTAATATGAGTGTATCATTGCCTCCTGAGTCATCACTTTATATTTCACATGTTTTATTACAATATGAGAATTGCTTTGATATTTTAAAAATGATGTCGGAATTGTTCAGAATTAGACATAACTATATCACAGGGGAAACGGATTTATATAAGATAGGAACATCTAATATTGATATTGATGAATTAAATGAAATAGCAAAGAGATTAAATTTGACATTAATATGGAATTATATGAGAAGTTCTAATAAAAGATTGGATGGATTCATTGGAAATATTACTAAAGATGGTGCCAACTATAACAAGTCAATTAATGATATTTTAGGTGATATTGATTATGATAAAATCTTTAATTTAACATATAGAAGGGATCCTGTTTCATCAGCAAAAATAAATGATGATTCTAGAATAATAAAAGTGATTTTTGCTTGTCAAGAAGCATTTTTAGATAAAACAGCTGATTCAACAAAGGATATGGGTGAATACTTGCAAAATATTCTTTCCCCTAATGCATTTTCAGTGGAACATATTTACAGTATTAATGAATATAAAGATAGTTCACGTCGTTCTTTATGGCAATCTAAAAAAGGCAAATTTAGTATTGATTCAGATTTTGATATAGAGAGGTTTAAGTTTGATAATTTAAGCTTATTAGATACCCCAAATAATTCATCAGCTGGAGATGATGTAATTCTAGATAAATTAAAAAAATATAAAGCTGCAAGAAAGATATTTGGCTCAAATTGGGAATATTTGATACAATCTTTAGCAGATGATTCTGAATATTATAGAAATGCAAGTATTCAAGCATTAGGTTTGCCTGATAGAAAGATTGTAGATATTGATCAAAACACTTGGGAGCTATCTCAAAATAATCGTAATTTTAATATTAAGCTTTTAAAAATGGCAATAGAAGAAATTGCAAATAAATAGTTTCCAATATATTTTTTTGATTGTATTATGGGAGAGAATTATGGCTAATTATACAGAAAATATTGGAGTAAATTATTGTGGTTTAATAGCATCGAAACGAGAATGGTTATATAGACCACAACCTGTAAATGATATAGGAATTGACGCTCATATGGAGTTCATTGATTCATCTGATAAACCCAAACAACTTATCGCACTTCAAATAAAAACAGGTGTAAGTTATTTCAAAGAAACAAAAAAAGATTATGTTGTTTTTCGAGAAATAAACGAAAGACAATATAATTATTGGGTCATGAATTCTTTACCATGCATCGTTGTTTTATATAATCCGGATAATGATTTATGTATATGGGAAGAATTATCTAAAAACACCATAAAGAGAACAAAAGATGGTGAGGGTAAAGGTTATTATGTTAATGTTCCCTTAAAAAACATCTTTATTGATGATGATACACATGATAAATTTTTATCC
>JAILLM010000050.1 GCA_024693165.1 Bacilli bacterium
TTCATATCTACTGCATTAGCACCATCCATATCAGTTCTTCATTAATAACTTTAATCGAACCATCTAATCTAGATTTATATGTTTTTAACTTTGATAAATTATAACAATAAACGCATATTATAATAACAATTAATAATGCGATTGTTGCAAATATTACAACTGTTGCATTCATTTTTATCACCTAGTATAATTATATCATGATGAGAATTATAAAGGAAGATGAATAAATGAATATAAAAGTAGTGGTTGTAGGAGATTTAGAAACTAATTGTTATATTCTTGAGAAAGGTAATAGCTCACTAATTATTGATCCAGGAGCAGAAGCTGAAAAAATTGTAGCTAATGTTGATCCTCAAAAGAAAGTATGTGGAATCTTAATTACACATAGTCATCAAGATCATATCGGAGCAATTACTGAAATATTTAATAAATATAATTGTCCAATATACTCAGTAAATAATTTAAAAGAAGGATTAAATCATATTGAGAATTTTGATTTTGAAATGATAAGATTCCCAGGACATCTTAATGATTTAGTTGCTTATTATTTTAAAGAGTTTAATATCATGTTTGATGGCGATTTTGTCTTTAATGGAGGAATTGGAAGAACTGATATGGATGGTGCTAATGCAGTAGATATGAAGTTATCTATTCAAAACTTATTACATTATCCAAAAGAGGTTACTTTGTATCCAGGGCATGGTCCAAAAACGACAATTGGAGCAGAAGAAAAGAACCTTATTTATTTTGAAAAAGTCCTATAGAAATGTAAAAAAAATAATACATTTCTTTTTTTGTGTTATAATGTATTAGGAGGAGGATATAAATGAAAAAACAAAATAAAAATTGGCTTTTAAAGGGAATTGGTATTGTTTTATTAATTGCTATTCTTTTAACTTGGGTAACACCAATTGGAGAATTTACTAATGGAACATTTACTAAAAGTGAATTTAGTAGAGTTGGAATTTTTGATATAAGTAATTATTCTTTATTAGCATTCTATTACTTTACTGCAGTTTTTGGACTTTTATTTGTAATTGCAGGTTTCTCTAAATTCTTAAACTCATTAAAAGCATTTAAGAAACTTACTAGTAATATTGCTAAACGTGTAGAAAAATTCCCATTCGTATTCGTTGTAATATCAATGATTTTCTATGCAGTATTAACAAGTATTACTAAAGAAGCACTTGTTATGTTCTTATTTGTACCAGTAACAGTTGCTATTATGGCAGAATTGAAACAAACTAAAATTGCTACATTTACTGCATCAATTGGTGGTATCTTACTTGGAACATTAGCATCTACTTGCAATGGTAATGTAACACAAATTATTAAATCTGTATTTACTATTACTAAATTTAATTCAGAAATGATTGCTACTATCGCAATTATGGTAATTGGTGGTGTACTTCTTGCTATTTTAACTTTATTCGCATCTAAGAAGAAAGATGAAGAATTAATTGTTAATGAATTAGCTGAAGAATTTAAAGCGCCAGAAATTAAAAAAGTTTCAACATTACCATTAACAATAATTGGAGTAATTACTTCAATATTAACTATCTTAGCATTTATTGATTGGTCAAATTCATTCGGAGTTTCATTCTTCAGTGATTTAGCTACAAAGATTACTGATTCTACTATTGGTGGTGTTACAGTATTTAAATTCATCTTTGGTCAAAACCCAATTGCATTTGGTGAATGGACTTTATTCACATTAGCTGGATTACTTGTATTAGTTACAATTATTTTAGGAATTGTTTATAAAGTAAAATTAAGAGATATTGTTGATCAATATATTGAAGGCTTCAAAGCATATGCTAAACCAATTTTCATTGTATTTGTTCTTTATACAATTTTAATTACTAGCGTATCATTCCCAACTTTAGGAATTGTTTATGACTGGATTATCAATGTATTTGGAGATAATGCATTTACATGGACTGTTGTTACAATGATTGCTTCTGTATTCAACGTAACTTATGAATATGTAGTAGGACCATTAAGTGGATTATTCTTAAATATTGGTAAAGAAACTCAAGAAGTAGTTGCTTTAGCTACTCAATTCGGATATGGTTTAATTCAATTTGTTGCTCCAACAAGTATGTCACTTGCTCTTGGATTAACATTATTAGATATTGATTATAAGAAATACTTAAAATTCATTTGGAAATTCTTCGCAGCTATGACTGTAATTTCTATCTTAGTTTTAGTAATTTTAACTCATATCGCATAAAAAAACTGGAAAACTTCCAGTTTTTTATTTGACTTAAAACATAAGTTATAATAAAATACATGTAGCAATGCAGAGATTATGTCTCAGTAGTTATATAATAAATCATTAGAGAATGGATATCATCGGCTGAAAGTATCCTTGAATTATATATAATGAAATTTCAACATAGGAGTATTGATCGAAGATACGCGTTAAGTATATAAAGATGATTATAAAGTCATGAAGTAGGATGGTACCACGAGTAGTTTCGTTCCTATGTTCATGGCTTTTTTTATTTTAAAGAAAGGGTGAACTAAAATGAAAGAAAAAACAATGGAAATCAAAGAACAATTAGTTAAAGATATTGAAACTGTTAATACACCTCAAGATGTCGTAGAAATTAAGGCTAAATACATTGGTAAAACAGGGTTAATAACTGGACTAATGAAGAATATGAAAGATTATTCTCCAGAAGAAAGAAAAGAAATTGGTCAAATCATTAATGCAATCAAAAATGAAGCAACTGAAATCATTCAAACTAGAGAAAATGAAATTAATACTCGTATTCTTAATGAAAAACTAGAAAAGGAATCAATCGATATTACACTTCCAGCTACTGAAATTAAAGCAGGAGCTCCTAATATCTTAGAGAAGGTAGTAGAAGACTTTGAAGAAGTATTTATGTCTATGGGTTACGATGTTTATGATGGACCTGAACTTGAAGAAGATAGATTTAACTTTGAGTTATTAAATATTCCAAAAGGACATCCAGCAAGAGATGCTCAAGATACATTCTATATTAAGGATGATGAATACTTATTAAGAAGTCAAACTTCTCCAGTACAAGCTCGTGTAATGTTAGAATTAGGTGGAAATGAACCTGTAAGAATGATTTGTCCAGGTAAAACTTATAGAAGAGATGATGATGATGCAACTCATTCACATCAATTTACTCAAATTGAAGGATTACTTGTTGATCATGATATTTCATTATCTGATTTAAAAGGAACCTGCGATTTAATTGCTAAGAAATTATTTGGTGCAGATACTGAAACAAGATTTAAACCATCTTACTATCAATTTACTGAACCTTCAGTTGAATTAGATATTTCATGTTTTGCTTGCAAAGGTAAAGGATGCAACATTTGTAAAAACACTGGATGGATTACTGTAGCAGGTGCTGGTATGGTTCATCCTAATGTACTTTCTATGTGCGGATATGATCCTAAGAAATGGAATGGATTCGCATTTGGATTTGGTGCAGAAAGATGTGCAATGCTTAAATATGGTATTAATGATTTAAGAACTATTTATAATACTGATTTAAGAGAAACTGCAAATTTTGATAGAAAGGAGCGAGAATAATATGATTTCATTAAATTGGGTTAACGATTATGTTGATATTAAAAATGAAAATTTAAAGGAATTAGCAACTAAAATAACTAAAGCTGATATTAATGTTGAAGCAGTTATTACTAATCATATTGATAATTTAGTTGTTGGTGAAGTTAAAGAATGTATTGATCATCCAGATAGTGATCACTTACATGTATGCCAAGTTGATGTAGGAGACAAACTAACTCAAATCGTATGTGGTGCTCCTAATGTAAGAACAGGTTTAAAAGTTATCGTTGCTTTACCTGGAGCAGTTCTACCTGGTGATTTTGAAATCAAAGCAGGTAAGATTCGTGGTCAAGAATCAAATGGTATGATTTGTGCTTTATTCGAATTAGGTTTAGAAGAAAAAACTGAAGAAAACTACAATAAAGGTATCGAAGAATTACCAGCTGATGCTCCAATCGGAGAAGATGCTCTTAAATATTTAGGTTTAGATGATACAGTTTATGAACTAGATATTCATAAACATAGAAATAACGATTGTTATTCTCACATTGGTTTTGCTTATGAAGTAGGAACTATTATTAATAAACCAGTTACTTTACCAGAAGCAAAATATAATGTTGATAATTCAGATAATGTTGAAAAACATGTATCATTAAAAGTTGAAACTGATAAATGTCCATTATACTTAGGTAGAATGGTTAAGAATGTTAAGATTGGTGAATCACCAGACTGGATTAAGAAGAGATTAGTTGCAGCTGGAATGAGACCTATTAATAATGTAGTAGATATTTCTAACTTCGTTATGCTTGAATATGGTCAACCTACGCATTTCTTTGATGCAGATAAATTAGGTGGAACTGTATTAGTAAGAGATGCTAAAGAAAATGAAACAATTGTTACATTAGATGGTATTGATAGAAATCTAACTGAAAAAGACATCGTTATTACAGATGGAAAAGTTCCAACTTGTATTGCAGGTGTTATGGGTGGCGAAAATACTGAAGTTGATGATAATACTAAGAATATTTTCATTGAAGCAGCTATTTTCGATGCAGTATCTATTAGAAATACAGCAGCAAGATTAATGTTAAAATCTGAAGCTTCTATTAGATATGGTAAAGGTTTAAATTATGAATATACTTATAAAGCATTAGATAGATGTTTATCATTATTAGAAGAATATGCAGGTGGTACTGTTATCGATGGAATGTTAGAACATGATAAAGTTGATAAAACTGAAAAGAAAGTATCATTTACTGCTAAAGATATAAATGGATTATTAGGAATTGAAATTTCTACTGAAGATATGAAAGTAGAATTAGGAAGATTAGACTTTACTTATGAACTTGAAGGAGAAACTTTCCATGTAACTATTCCTAATAGAAGATTAGATATTGAACCAAATGTTGCTGATATGGCAGAAGAAATTGGTAGATTATATGGTTATCATAATTTAGTATCTACATTACCAAGAATTCCTACTAGAAGAGGTATGTATAAAGGTGATGTTGGTATTAGAAAGACTATTAC
Organism: Bacilli bacterium; assembly: GCA_024693165.1. Classification (GTDB taxonomy): domain Bacteria; phylum Bacillota_I; class Bacilli_A; order RF39; family UBA660; genus UBA6985. Next base: position 5,087 of record JAILLM010000050.1, read on the forward strand.
TAGAAGATTAAGATCACTCGGATTAAATGAAACTAAGACTTATACATTAGTAAATCCAAAGATGGCTTCTGAATTTAAATATGAAGCTAAAGAAAATGTAGTATTACCTAATCCAATGAGTACTGATAAATCAGTATTAAGATTATCTTTAATTCCTTCATTAATAAATGTATATGAATATAACAAGGCTCGTAAAGTTGAAAATATCAATATTTATGAAATAGCTAAAACATATGATTCAAATTATGAAGAAGATACAAAGGTAGCTATTCTTATGAAAGGTAACTACATAACTAACTTAGTAAATGGAGTTAATGTTAAAGTTGATTTCTATTTATTAAAAGGTATTATTGAAAATGTATTAAAATATCTAGGATTTAGAAATAGATATACATTTGAAAAAGTAGAAGTAAAAGAACTTCATCCTGGAGTATCAGCTCAAATCTTAGTTGATAGAAAACCAATTGGTATTATTGGTAGAGTTCATCCATCAAAAGTTAAAGATCAAGTATTCGTAGCTGAATTCTCAATGACTAAATTATATAACATGACTGTTAAACCACTTAAATATAAAGAAGCTTCTAAATATCCTGAAATTAAAAAGGATGTTGCATTCATAGTTGATAATGCAATCACAAATAGAGAAATCGAAGAAGCAATCAAAAAATCAGGTGGAAGATTATTAAGTGATGTTGAAATATTCGATATTTATAGAGATATTGAAGAAGGTAAAAAATCAATGGCTTACAAATTAACATTTAAAGATGCAACTCGTACTTTATCAGATGATGAAGTAATGGAAGTATTCAATAAGGTTATTTCAGATGTTGAATCAAAATTAAATGCTAAAGTAAGAAATAGTTAAATAACGTAAAAGTGTGAATTTTTCACACTTTTTATATTTACTAAATTTTCCCTAAATAATATATTTATGATAGGAAGGTGGAAAATATGAAATTAAAAGATGTTTTTTTTAGAAAAATGACTATTCTTTATGTTTTCTTAATTGGTATTCTATCATTTGAACTTTATATAGTTGGTAATTTTACAATTACTGCTAGAGCAAACCTTGATGCTGAAACAAGAAGCTCACTAATAGTTGTAGCTTTCTCTGAACAAAAGAAAGAAATTAAAGGAGCTAAAATAATAAAAGAAAATGTTAAAGCAGCATCTAAACTAATTGATGTTGATACAACTTTAACTGGTAATGAATGTATCATCTCATCTGATTGGTTAAAATTATATAAAGTAGGTACTGAAATTGAGATAGAAACAAATCATGGTGATGCTGTAAATACTAAGAAATGTACTATTAAAGACTATAAAGGATTTGAAATGTATCCATATGAAGTTTTAGTTAGTCAAGAACTGTATGATTCAATAAAAGACGATAATTATAGTTATTTAGTAGAATTTAATGGATACAAGTCTTATGAAGAAGCTACTAAAGACAAAACATTTGTAGGAACTTATATACCTGATGCATTCAATAATTACTATGATTTACAATTATCATATGAAGAACATTTATTATTATCTATAATTAGTGTTATTGCTTTAATTATAGTTATAGTTGTATTATTCTTTAATACAAGTGGATATATTAAAGCACATACTAAAAAAACTAAAAAGAAATCTAAAGATAATAGTGTTCAATTAAATATAGAAGCATCTACTTTAACTTTAGTATTAGGTTTAACTATTTCTTATATAATTATTTATATTTGTAGTTTTATTTAATAATAAGCATTTAGTTAATCTAAATGCTTTTTTATGTTATAATTAGCGCGAGGTGTTACTTATGAAAAGAATTGTAACTTTTATATTATTACTAATTATGCCAGTTGTTGTATCTGCAGGCTCTTATAATGTTGTTGATATGATAGTTGATATTGATGATAATAAATATTTAGTATTAACTCCTGATAATATTGATGATTCAGAAGTATTAAAAGAAAAAGGTATTAGTGCAAGTTCCATTCAAAAACAATTTAGTTCAAATAAAATATTCTTTAATGCGATAGATCTAAATGATTCACTTAACACTGCTGAATATGTAATTAATGTTAGAGAAACATCAATCGAAGGAAATCTTGATGATCAAGATGATGCATTTATAAATAGACACTATAAAGGATATGGAGAAAAGTATACAGATTATAAAGAATATGGAATTTATAAAACTAAAAAATATACTTATTTCCATTTCGAATATAAATATGCATTATATTATAGAGATTGCTATATAACTGTTATAAATGGTAAAGAATATATTATTACTTATTCAAAATTAAGAAAAGAATTAACAGATGATGAAAGAAAAGAAGTAAAAAAATTTATTGATACAGCTAAATTTAATACTACTTCTAAGTATGATGTTTTTGGAAATGTAAATGTACAAGACATTTTACTTATGCTTGCAGTTTTTTTAGCAGCAGCAATATTTGTAATATTCGTAGGTAAATTTATCTTACCTAAAAATAATAAGTAAATAGAGGACTCCTTAGGGAGTTTTTTATTTTTATACAATGCTTAAAATGATATAATAATTAAGTGAAAAGAGTTGATAACATGGACATATTAAAAGGGTTAAATAAAGAACAAATTCAAGCAGTGCAACATATGGAAGGACCATGTCTTGTTATGGCTGGTGCAGGCTCTGGTAAAACTAAAGTATTAACAACTAGAATTGTTAATTTAATTGAAAATGGAATTGATGATTATAATATCTTAGCTATTACATTTACCAATAAAGCTGCCAAAGAAATGAGAGAAAGAATTGAAAAAATGTATGGACCAACAAGTGCATTCATAGGTACATTCCATGCATTTGGTTTAACTATAATCAGAAAGTATTATGGTTTATGTGGACTTGAAAAGAATTTTACTATCATTGATAGTGATGATTCTTTATCTATTATTAAGAAGATTTTAAAATCTAAGAATTTAGACCCAAAGAAATTTAGTCCATATACAATTCGTAATAGAATATCTTTCATTAAAAATGAAGATTTATCTGAAGTTGAAATCTCAAGAACTATGAATACTCCACTTGATAAAGTTTATATCGAAGTTTATCATGCATATCAAAAAATGTTAAAAGAATCTAACGTTGTTGATTTTGATGATTTACTTCTTAAACCAGTAAGGCTTTTTGAAAATGATGAAGATATTCTTGAAGAATATCAAGAAAGATACAAATATATCTTAGTTGATGAGTATCAAGATACAAACCCGGTTCAATATAAATTATGTAAATTATTATCATCTAAATATAGAAATATTTTTGTTGTTGGTGATATGAATCAAAGTATTTATGCATTTAGACAAGCTGATTATAAAAATATTGAATATTTTGAAAAAGATTATAAAGAATGTATTACATATAAATTAGAAGAAAACTATCGTAGTACAAACAACATTCTAAATGCAGCTAACCAAGTAATTAAAAATAATACTCATAGAAAAGACTTAAAACTATGGAGTGAAAAAGGTGATGGGCTAAAGATTCAGTATAAAAGATGCTATGAAGAAAAAGATGAAGCACATTTCGTTATTGGTGAAATTAAAAGACTTATCGATACAGGTGTAAGAAGAAAAGACATAGCAATCCTTTATAGAACTAATGGTCAATCACGTGTACTTGAAGAAGAAATAGTTAGAAATAATATTCCTTATAAAGTAGTAGGTTCAATATACTTTTATAATAGAAAAGAAATTAAAGATTTAATTGCATACCTAAGACTTATTTATAATCATAATGATTCTATTTCATTAAGAAGAATTATAAATGTTCCTAAAAGAGGAATAGGTCAAAGTACTATTGATAAATTAAGTGATGAAGCAGAACTTCAAGGTATATCAATGTATGATTGTTTATCTAGTAAAAAAGAATTAGAATTTAAAAAGTTAATTGAAGAATTAACTGAAGACTCTAATTCAATGAGTTTAACTTCTTTAATAGATGCAATTATAACTAAGACAGGAATGAAAGATGAACTAGTTAATGAAGATTCACTTGAAGCAGAATTAAGACTTGATAACTTAATGGAATTTAAATCAGTTACAGAAAACTTTGAAGAAAACGAAGGTATTGTTGATTTAGGAGCATTCCTTGAAGAAGTTTCATTAGTAGCTGATATGTCTCAACATCGTGAAGATGGTGATGAAATAACTCTAATGACTATTCATGGAGCTAAAGGTCTTGAATTTGATGTTGTATTCTTAGTAGGTTTAGAGGAAGGAATATTTCCACATTCTAATTCATTTAATGAAGAAGATGGAATCGAAGAAGAAAGAAGATTATGTTATGTAGGTATTACTCGTGCAAGAGAAATTCTATATATAACTAATGCAAGAAGAAGACTTCTTTATGGTCAAACAAAAGAAAATCCAGTATCTAGATTTGTAAAAGAAATTGATGACTCTTTAATTGAAAATAAAAATGTTAATGATACATCACTTGAAAAACCAGTTGATACTAGTAAAATGTATATTGAAGGTAGCAATGATGATATTCAAGTTGGAGATACTATTCAACATGAAACTCTAGGTTTAGGTGTAGTAGTAAAACTTGATGGATCATTAATAGACGTAGCCTTTAAAACTGGTATTAGAAAACTTATGAAGAATCATAAGAGTATCAAAAAGTTATAAACTGTGATTATAGTGATATTTTCATTTATTTTAATAATATAATTCAGGATTAATCTCCTGAATTTTTTTTTATTTAAAATCTAATAACAATATTTATTATTAGTGTTATAATAAAATCATCGAGGGAGATTGTGTATGAAAGATAAGACATTAGTTATTTTGGCAGCGGGAATGGGTTCTCGTTTTGGAGGACTTAAACAAGTTTATCCTGTTGGTCCTAACGGTGAATTTATTATGGATTATTCTATATATTCAGCCGTTAAGTATGGATTCAATAAAGTAGTTTTTGTTATTCGTGAAGAACATAAAGAACTATTTGAAGAATCTATATGTAAAAGAATTGAAGGAAAAGTAGATTATGCTTTTGCATATCAAAAGTTAGATGATATTCCTAAGGGTTTTAAAGTTCCAGAAGGAAGAGAAAAACCATGGGGAACTGCACATGCGATTTATTGTGCAAGAAAAGAAATCAAAGGTAATTTTGCAGTTATAACTTCTGATGACTTTTATGGAGATGAAGCATTTAAAGATTTATCAGATAGCTTAAATGGCGAAGATTATTCAATCATTGGTTATAAAGTAGGTGATACTTTATCTGAAAATGGTGCAGTTAAACGTGGAATTGTTAAATCAAAAAATGGTATTGTTACTAAGATAATAGAATCTAGTTGTGTTCTTGATGGAGATCAAGTAATCTGTACTCCACTAGATAAGAAAAAGAGAAAATTTAAAGTTTCTAGAGATAATTCCTGTTCAATGTTAATGAATGGATTTACAAAAGAAATGTTAAATAAAATTGAATCAGTTATGAAGAGTGAATTTGAATCTCATAAAGATGATTTAATGAATTATGAAATGCTACTTCCAGATATTATGGATGAATCTATAAATGATGGAGTTAAGATTCATGACATAACTACTAATTCAAAATGGATTGGCATGACTTATAAAGAAGATGCTGAATTCTTAAAAGAATTTATTGAAAAAGAAATCAAAAAGGGAGTATATCCTAAAAAGTTGTGGAATTAAATAATAATTCTGCTTTACATCTAGTTTACATAACTGTGTAGACACAATTTGATAATACTGTTGATACTAGTTATAATTATATTGAATACACATTTATTAAGGAGTGATATTTATGACTAGAATGACTGAAAATGAAAAAGAAGCATTATTAGTTGGATTATTTAACAGTAAAAAAGAAAAAGAAGACAAAGTTAAAGAAATAGACAAAAAGATTGAAGAACTTGAGGTTTTACAAAGTAAAGTAGCAAGTGAAATCAAAGACATGAATCCTGAAAAACGCGAAGCTTATTTAAGCATGATTGGTAGAGGTAAATATGCTGATGCAATTATGGAACCAGCTAGACTTAAACAAGAATATAATAACTTAGAAAAATCTGCTACTGAAAAATTTGATGGTGAAGTAAGTAGAGAAGCTGTTAAAGCATTCGAAGGAAAAGGACCAGTATTACAAGAAGATATTGAAATAGCTGAAAACGAAGCACAAAAAGCTGAAAAACAAGTTAATGATATCTTTAATGCTGATATTGATCTTAATAGTAGAAAAAAAGGTATTAAAAAAGACCTTAAAACTCAAATCAGAGAATTAAAACAATTAAAGAGAGATATCAAATTAATTGAAAGACAAATTAAGAAAACTGATAGAATTAAAACTGAAGAACAAGGTTTTGGAAGAGGAAGATAATTCTTCTTTTTTTTTGCTTAAATTGGTATAATATTAATGGTGATAATTATGAATCAAGAAAGATACAATGAACTAGTTGAACTATTAAATAAAGCCAATTATGAATATCATGTTATGGATAATGCAACAACATTAACTGATGAAGAATATGATAATTATTTAAGAGAAGTTTATGAAATAGAAGACAAACATCCTGAATGGAAAAGAGAAGATTCTCCTACTACAAAAGTAGGTGGAATAATCTTAGATAAATTTGAAAAAGTTACTCATAATATTCCAATGATGAGTTTACAAGATGTATTTAATGAAGATGAAATAATTCATTTTGATGAAGTTATCAAAGAAAAGATTTCTAATCCTAAATATGTATGTGAACTTAAGATTGATGGTTTATCTGTATCTTTAAAATATAAAGATGGTGTACTTGTTTCTGGTGCTACTCGTGGTAATGGAGTAGTTGGTGAAGACATTACAAATAATGTTAAAACTATTAAACAAGTTCCGCTTAAATTAAACAAGAAAATAGATATCGAAGTTCGTGGAGAAATATATATGTCTCATAAAGTTCTTAATGAACTTAATGAAGAAAGAATTAAGAATAATGAAGAACCATTCAAGAACTGTAGAAATGCAGCTGCTGGATCTGTAAGACAATTAGATTCTTCGATCGCAGCTAAAAGAAAACTTGAAGTATGGATATATCATTTACCTAATCCTGAAGATTATGGTATCAAAACTCATGAAGATGCTCTTAACTTTATGGCTGACTTAGGATTTAGAGTTAACCCTAATAATAAGTTAGTAGGTGGAATTGATAAAGTTATGGACTTTATTCATGAAAAAGGTGAAATTAGATCAGAACTTCCATATGATATCGATGGTGTAGTAATTAAATTAAATGATTTAAAAGGTCATGAAATTATGGGTAACACAGTAAGATATCCTAAATGGGCAGTTGCTTATAAGTTCCCAGCTCAAGAAGTTGAAACTAAACTAGAAGATATTATTTTTACAGTAGGTAGAACTGGACAAGTTACACCTAATGCTGTATTAAATCCAGTAATGGTTATGGGGTCTTTAATTTCAAGAGCTACTCTACATAACGAAGATTATTGTATTACTAAAGATATTAGAGTAGGAGATACAGTTAAAATTATTAAGGCAGGAGATGTAATTCCAAGAGTAGAATCAGTGGTTCTAGATAAAAGACCTGCTAATTCTAAACCATTTAAAATGGCTACTGAATGTCCTATTTGTAATTCAAAACTTGTTAAAAAAGATTCAAACTATTATTGTGTTAATGAGTCTTGTCCAAGACAAGATATTGAATCCTTAATTCATTTTGCATCTCGCGAAGCAATGAATATTGAAGGTTTAGGAGATTCAATTATTGAAGACTTCTATAACATGAAATACTTAACAAGAATAATTGATATTTATAGATTAGATGACTTTAAAGAAGAATTAAAACTTCTTGAAGGATTTGGCAATAAATCAATTGAAAAATTAATGGATTCAATTAAAGAAAGTAAAAAGAATTCATTAGAAAAACTATTATTTGCAATTGGTATTAGAAATGTCGGAGCTAAGACAGCTAAAATCTTGGCTAAAAGATATAAAACAATTGATGCATTAATGGATGCAAGTGTTGAAGACTTATCTTCAATTAAAGATATTGGTCCAACTATTGCGGATTCAGTATTTAATTTCTTTAAAGAAGAAAAGAATATTCAATTAGTTAAAGATTTAAAAGCTGAAGGAGTCAATTTAGAATACTTAGGAAATGATTCAGATGTTGTAACTTCATTCACTGGTAAGATTTTTGTCTTAACAGGTGGTCTTAAAGAATTCACTCGTGATGAAGCAAGAGAAATAATTGAATCTAATGGTGGTAATGTATCTGGTTCAGTTTCTAAAAAGACAAATGTTGTTATTGCTGGAGAAGATCCAGGAAGTAAATATTCAAAAGCAGTTGAATTAGG
>JAILLM010000051.1 GCA_024693165.1 Bacilli bacterium
TGAAAGAATCAAAGAAGAGTATGTTAATAATAATGAAAGAATCAAATCATTAACTGAAGAATTAAATGAATTATTAGAGGATACCAAAGATAATAAAAAAAATTAAAAACTAAATATTTTATGATATAATGGGTATGGTGATTTAAGATGTTAAAGAAAAAAGACAAAAAGAAAGAAATCAAAGAAGTAAAAAATGAAAAAAAAGAAGTTGTTTTTATTACTAAAGAATTAAAACAATCAAGAATGTCTAATGAAGAATATGATAAGATTAAAGCATTTGTATTCTTAATTATAATTATTGGAGTATTTGCAGGAGTATTATTCTTCATCAATGGTAATTTAGTTACTAAGGATTTAAAAGAAGATGAAACTACTACAACTACTACTGAAGTAGAATATGATGAAACATTATTAACTGCTGATAGTGTATTCAATGTTAAAGATAAAACATATTTTGTTTTATTCTATGATGAATCAGATGAAGATGAAAAATCATTTGCTGAAGAATTTATTAATAAATACAATGGATCTAAGACTCCACTTTATAAAGTTAATTTAGGAAACTTAATGAACAAGAAGTATTATGATAAAAATGGTACTGAAAACATTAAACCAACTTCAAAAGATGATTTATTAATCACTAGAACAACTTTAATTAAATTTAAGAAGAATAAAGTAGTTTCATATATTACTGATAAGAATGAAATTGGAAAGACATTAACTCCAGAAGAAGAATAACATAGATAGCTATGTTATTTTTTTTATTATAATGTATATTGATAATAAGTGAACGGATATGTTGAACTGCACCTCTTAGAGTAGACATAAATAAAAAAACAGTTTATTTGAAATATTATAATATACACTTCCGAAAGGAGGTGTATTTTTATGGCTAAAAAAAGTACAAGAGGGAGTGTCTTATACTTTAACAAAAGTTGGTTAATTATTTTAACCAATTTTTTTATACTATGATATACTTAATGTAGGGTGGTAATAATGAAAGAATTCAAGGATAGATACAAACTACAAAATAAGGAACATAAAAATACTTTTTCCTTTAAAGAATTACTCGTTATTACCGCAATCTTTGGTTTGGTAGTATGTGTTTTTACTACTTTAATAGTATTTAATGTTACTAAGAGTTATGCTTATGATTCTAATCTAAAAGATATAGTTAAATCATATAATGAAATAACTGATACATATTATAAAGATGTTAATTCTAAAGATTTAGCAGACTCAGCTATTGATGGTATGCTTGAATATTTAGACGAGAATTATTCTAAGTATTTAGATGATAAAGAAACTGAAAGCTTAACAGATTCTCTTAGCGATTCATATAAAGGAATTGGAATAGTTGTATACAACGATGGTGAAAAGTATGTTGTATATAATGTTGTTAAAAACTCTGAAAGTTTCAATGCAGGAGTTAAGAAAAATGATATTCTAAAATCTATTAATGATAAGACTATCACAAAAGATATGACTACTGATGAAATATCAAAAATGATTAATGATTCATCAAATGTACATTTAGTTGTAGAAAGAGATAAAAAAGAATTATCTTTTGATATTAAAGTTAAGAACGTATCTATACCTGTAGTTAATGATAAAACGATTTCTAAGAACGATAAAACAGTTGGATATATATACTTATCATCTTTCACTAAAAACTCTTATAATCAATTTAAAGATGCTTTAGAAGAGGTAGAACATCAAAACATTGATTCTTTAATTATAGACTTAAGGGATAATACTGGTGGATATCTATCGGGTGCTCAAGAAATAGCTGATTTATTTATTAAAAAAGATAAAGTAATTTACTCACTTGAATATAAAGATTCCACAAAAGTTACTAAAACAAAAACAAATGATTATAGAACTTATCCAATCGTAGTTTTAGTAAATGAATATACAGCTTCTGCAAGTGAAGTACTTGCACTTGCTCTTAAAGAATCATATGGAGCTACTATCGTAGGTACTAAAACATTTGGTAAAGGTAAAGTTCAAGTAACATCTACATTAAGTGATGATACAATGATTAAATATACAACTGCTAAATGGTATTCACCAAATAATAATTCAATTGATGAAAAAGGTATAACTCCAGGAATAGTAGTTAAACAATCTTTAGATTTTATTCTTACTAAAGAGGGAGAAGACAAACAATTAGATAAAGCACTTGAATTTATAACAAAATAAAAGTTGGTATTAAACCAACTTTTTAATTTTTTCTGTATTTTTATAATTTAATTTAGCTACATGTTTTAATTCATCAAAACCAAACTTTTTAACAATCTCAGCACCTTTTTTATCAACTACATCTGAAGCTCCTAAAGGAAGGTCTCCATACTTAGCTGATAACTTTTCCATTTCTTGTAAGAATACATATCTAGATATTATTGAAGATACAGCAACTGATAAACACTTATCTTCAGCTTTAGTAGTAAACCATATTTTTCTACAAATATCTTTTTCATCTTTAATATAATTGTAATATAAATTTCTTTCACAGAATTGGTCTACAACTATATAAGAATGAACATTCTTAGGATCACTATTTAATTTAAATAATGCTTTATTATGTAATTGAGCTTTAATCTTATTTAAATTACTATTAGTTAAATTATTATATTCTTCA
>JAILLM010000068.1 GCA_024693165.1 Bacilli bacterium
ATATATAAAATAATAATAGTTGCTTTTTTATTATTCTTTTTTATTTTATAACTTATTGAATTAAATACATTTTCTTCAAACTTTTTTTGATAATCTTTTTTATCTAGTTTTTCACCAGATAATAATTCATTTATTGAAATATCTAATATTTCACATAAATCATTTAAGATTGAATAGTCAGGTAACGATAAACCATTTTCCCATTTAGATACAGCACGATTAGTTACTCCTAACATATCTGCTAAATCTTGTTGAGTTAACTCTTTTTCTTTTCTTAAATCTTTGATAAATTGTCCAATTCTTTGCTGATTCATTTTTCCACCTTCCTTTTTCTTGCTAGCATACATAAATAATAGCAATCTTTTAGATATAAGTATATGAACTATTAGTTGAATTTGCAATAAAAACAAAAATCAACTAACAGAAGAAAAAAGATAGATTTATTAAAAATCTATCTCATTAGTTATTGGTGCAAAACTATTAATAATTTTTTTGATTTCTTCTTCACTTAAAACATTCTTTTTATCAAATATTTCTATTTTATAACTTGATGGTGTTTTACCATAACCTTTAGATTTTTTATAATAGTCTACTCTATTATATAATCCATATAATAAAACATATTGATGATTATCTTCTTTTACATACTCATAATAACCTTTTAGACTATTTTCGTCTTTAAGTTTTCCTTCTCCTTCAAATAAATGAGTTTCTAAATTACCACATTGTACTAATGAAGAATTATTTTCATCATAACATGCTCTTGAGAACTCATTAACTAAGAAATTATATATTTCTATTTCTTTTTTGCTTGAGAAAATATTAACATCTTTCATTTCTAAATATTTCTTTTGATTACCATAATAATTCAAATCAACTGTTTCATCTAAATATGAATCTAATGAATCAATTTGAGTTTCTTCATTAAATCTATCCCTTGTACATGCCCTAATAAGACCATCATATGTATTATATCCTTCATCATCTTTTCTTAAATTATTAAAAAATACTCTACAGTCACTATTACCTAATAAACCTAATTTTGATATATCATTTTCTAATTTAAATCCTTCTGGAATATAAATATTATATCCATTAAAATCATCACCAACTTTTTGATTAGCTAAACTATTTTGGGTTATTGATTCATTAATAATTTTTCTAGTGCTTAAATCATTTTGTCTTTGTTTAATCATTTCCTCAGTTTCATTTTCATAATAGAACATAACATGTTTAACACCAAATCCTATTAATCCAAGTAATATTAAAACAGTTGTAATTATAAAAAATATTTTTCTATTATTTCTTCTTACTTTATAAGTAATACTTTTAATCATATTTTCTTCTAACTTTTTTTGATAAGAATCATCATCTAATTCTTCACCTGATAAGAATTCATTAATAGAAATATCTAAACTCGAACATAGTTCATTAATTATTGCATAATCAGGTAAACAAACACCATTTTCCCATTTACTGATAGTACGATTACTTACTCTAAGAATAGATGCTAATTCTTCTTGAGTTAAATCTTTTTCTTTTCTTTTTTCTTTAATAAATTTGCCAATTTTTTCTTGATTCATTTTACCTCTTCCTTCTTCTTGCTAGCATACATTTAAACTATCAAAGTTATATAATAAATAACACGAACTAAAAAGAGAATTTAATATTTTTTACAATTCTCTAATTAAGAGAATAAAAAAGATGTTTATCAAAAACATCTATTTATTATTAGTTTTACTAGTTAAATTATTCTTTTTTCTAACTAAGGCTTTAGGTTTATCAATATTTAATTCATCATATTTTTCTTTTATTTCATCAAGAGTTGGATAATAATCATTACGATTTTTAATAACATTTTGAGTAAAATCAATTGCTTCTTCATATGTTAAAAATTTTAAAGTTAAAGCAACATTTACTCCGTCTTCAAAAATTTGTAAATCTAAATTATAATTTCTAGGTATTATTTTTACATAATAATTCATCGTACTAACTTCTAGTGTATTTTCTCTCATTATCCATTGATAATCTTTAATTGTTACCATAATATCCTCCATTTTCTCTTATATTTATAATAACATATTAAATTTACTTTTTGTAACTTTTCTTCTTGTTCAACTCATATATTTCTTGTAATAAAGGATTGTTGCAATATTCATATTCACTTAAATTAATATGAGTACTTGTATCTAATTCCATTGGATAAGAAGTAAGATCAATATTATTAAAATTATATTCAAGTCTTCTTATATTTCTTAATAGTTTATCAGAAATATTTCTTTGAATTGTTTCGTGCTCTTGTACTAATTTATCATAGATATATTCTAGTTCTTCGGAAGGATGATTTCTTTTTCTTAATTGTTCAATTTTTACTAAATAAGATTTTTCTTTTGCATTATATCTAATTGGTAAGAATGAAGGTACTTCAATATTTGTTATACCTACTTCCTCTAATTTAGAAAAAAGAACAGAAAGAGATACTAATGCAGATGGATTAATACCAGTTATGTTTTCTGGATTAGTAATATTATCTATTTCATCTTCCTTTTCAAAGTTTTCATTTACTTTGAATAGTTTTCTATGTATTTTTTTATTATATTTTTCGTTATCTAATGATTCATCTTTTTTAGATAATTGTTGTACTGCATAAATATATGCTGTGTCATCTTTAATACCAAATCTAACTACTGGATAATCATAAAATAAATCTCCATTAGAACTTCTTACATATAAACCATATGGTGTTTCTTCATAATATGGTTCTTGTTTTAAACTAATTTCTAAATCACTATCTAAGATTTCACTAAAACCAATTGATTCATATTCATCACTTAGATCTAAAGGTTTATCCATAAATGAAATATATTTATTTATATAATTAATTGGATTTTGAAAGTCTTCCATTGTTGCATTATTCCATAAACAAGTAAGAATAGTCTTATCAAAATCATCTTCTTCATCAATCTTTCCTGCATAAAAATCTTTTGCTTTTTCATAATACTCAGATAAAGTATTGAAGAATTCTTCTTCATTATTTATTTCAAGTGTAGGTACATAATATATACCATTATTTTTAATATCTTCAGGTGATGCATAAATAGTTTCTCCATTTATTTTTGTTTCGAATAAAACATTATACATCATTCCGCAATCAACTCTACCAGTTGATGCTTCTTTAGCAATTGAATTAAATAAATCTTTTATATTAGTCATTAGTTACATCACCACTTCCAGTTAAATCTATAGTTTCTCCTAAATATGTAGATTTAGGTTTATAGATGGACTTTATAAAGTCTTTATCTCTTGCAAGTATTTCTCTGATTTCTCTATTAGTATTACCAAAGTATTTAATATCTTCAGCTGCATATCCATAAGCTTCTAAGCCTAAGGATCTAGCTATGTATAGACTTCTATAAAGATGATATTTTTGAGATACAATTACAACACTTTTAGCACCAAATATATGTTTTAATCTATACATACTTTCATATGTACTGAATCCTGCATGATCCATAAATATATCACTACTTGGAACATCTAATTCCATTGCATAATTCTTCATGATATTTACTTCATCATGTTCTTTTCTTCCATGGTCCCCGCTCATAACAATTTTTTGTGAGATGTTGTTATCATAAAGTTTAATACCAGCTTTTAATCTATCTTCAAGCATTAAACTGGGTCTATCGCCATCAATACCAGCACCTAATATTAAGATACAATCTACTTGAGGTATTTTATTTATATCACTTATTATTTTCTTTTTAGTAGAAAATTTAACATAAAAGTTAATTCCGAAGACTAAAATTAATCCAACTATAAATATAATAGCTAATATAATAATTATTTTTTTCATATTATCACCTATCTTTATAATTATATCATGATTAAGTTTTAGATTATTTACTTAAAAATTAATTTACATAAAAAAGATGTAAGTAAAACCTACATCTATATTTAACATTTTCTTTCTAATTTCTTCACATCTTCAGGAGTCTCAACAACATTAATGAATCTCATTACTTCTATAAATTCTTCATAGTTATTAAGTTTTCCTCTTTTGTATTCGAAATCATCATACCAATGATAGAATACGGTCTTATAATCAAATGATAGACTGATATGAATTGTAACATCGTCAAAAGTTTTCATTAAACCAAACGAACCACAATCTTGAAATCCAAATTCAGAATATTTGATTTGTTTATATAATGGGTTATCTTCCATTTTTTCAGGAATAACTTCTTCCCTTGGTTGAATATAATCTTTAATATCTTCAATATGATGTGGAAGCAATCCACCATTACCTTTACCATCTTCATTATATTTTGTTTGAAGTAAATGATTTTTTAATGTATATAAATCATTTTCAAACAAATCATCTACGATTACATAATCTGTTACTTCTGGGTGCTCAATTAAGAACGCTGTTATATCGTACTCCTTACACATGTTTTGACACCATTGTTCACCAGGATTAGGCACATCTGGAGTGTATCCATATAATTCAATACCATATTTATCTAATAGTTTACGAAGTTCTTTAAGACCACCAAATTTTTCTTCAACATTCTCAATAGGAATAGGATGGTTACTATAAGAATCATTACATTTCCAAGCTGATGATACAACAACTTTTAAATCATATTTTTTGCAAATCTCAGCTAATGTTATAAATTTGTCTTCTAAAAGAAAACTCTTTTTTAAATACTCGTCAAAATGTTCTGTTTCATAATGCAAAGTATGATCATCTTTCATAACGCCATCAATATCTAAAAATAATACTTTCATATAGTCTCCTTCTTGTATAAAATATTATATATTTAAAGATTTAAAAATCAACAATAACTTTATGATAAAAAAATAAGTTTTACTTATTTTCTTCTTTATATTTCTCAATTAAATCTAAATAGAATTCATAAGTAGTTTTACTTATTTCATCCCAAGTTTTACCTAACATCTTATGAGCATTTATAGATACTTCTTTTAGATGTTTTTTATCAGCTAATATTTCTTTAATTCTATCTTTATATTTTGTTTCATCTAATTCACTTGTGAAACCGTTTACTTCATTAGTTACTGTATCTGCAGTTACTGAATCCTCAATAAATAATCCTGGAGTTTCATTAACAGCTGCTTCGATTTGTACTAAGCTAGATGCATCAAAAAGTGATGGGAAAAGAAATAAATCAGCACGTTTATACATAGCGCTTAATTCTTCCCTATCCTTTATTTGACCAGTCATAATAACACAGTCACTCATATTATATTCAAGTATCTTAGAAGCCAGTTTCTTTTCATCAGATCCACTTCCTACATAAAACATTTTAAATTTAAATCCATCTTCTTTAAGAAGTTTAAGTGAATCTAATATAAAGAAAATGTTTTTAACTGAAGTAATTCTTCCAACAAACAATAAAATATTATCATCTTTTTTAAGATTATATTTTTCATTAATAATAGCAATATATTTTGAATCTTCTGGAAGTGGTTTTAAATCAGTCCCATTATAAATAATAGTTGGTTTCTTTTTATAACCATAGTCTTTAAATACTTTAATCATTTTAGAATTAATTGCTATTCCTGCATAACACTTATTAAATACTTTAATAATCTTTTTAATAATAAGTTTATTTATAGTTTTGTTCTTAACTACTTTTCTTATTTCAAAATCAAATCTAGTATGCATTGTACATATAGATGGAATATCTAAATCTTTAGCTAAGTCTGTTCCTAGTTTACCAATAGTAAAAGGACTATGAATATGTATTACATCAAACTTTTCTTCAAGTAAACTCTTATAAACTTTAGAATGTTTAAGTGATGGAATACCTAATCTATATTCAGAAAAAGGTACATCAACACTTTTAATTCTTACGATTTTATATGGTTTATCTTTGTCTTCATTAACTGTATTAGTATAAGGTATTACTAATACAACATCATTAAACTTAGATAACTCTTTACAAAGGTTATCTATAACTAAAACTACTCCGTCAATTGCTGGATAATAACTATCCATAAATATTCCTATTTTAAGTCTTTTTTTCATTTTATCACTCTTATACCTTATAATACTTAACTTCAAAACTAGTCTTTTCTTTATTAGATTCTACTGTAATAGTCCCATTACTAGATTCTACAATTGATTTAGCTAAAGCAAGACCAATACCTATCGAATCTTTATTTGAATTCTTACATTTATAAAATCTATCGAAAATATGTTTTAAATCTTTTTTATCTATTTCAGCATCATAATTAATAATTTTAATACTCGAATAAACATTATTAGTATCAACAATAATATCTACTTTGCTATTAGTTTTTGAGTGTTCAATTGCATTCTTAATTAAATTAGTAATAGCTTCTTTTTGCCAAATTAAATCTATATTTACTTTTGAATCATTAATAATATTTTTATTTATACTAATTTCTCTAAGATCCATTAAAACATCTACATTCTTAATAGATTCATTAACTAATGTCGATAATTTTTCTTCATTTTTAATAAATTCAATTGTATTAGAATCAAACTTAGAAAGTTTAAGGATATTTTGAACTAAGAAGTTAATCTTATTTGTTTCAAGTCTTATATCTCTTAAAAACTCTTGTTGAGTACTTCTATCCATTGAGGAATCATCAATTAAATTATCTAACATAATAAGTATTGATGTTAATGGTGTCTTTAATTGATGAGAAATATCTTCAAGACTTTTCTTTAAATTAACTTTATCACTTGAACTAATTTCACTAGTTTCTTTTAAATTAACCATTGTTTTATATATTTCATTTTTCAAAATAGATAATTCATCTTCACTCATAGTATTAATATCAAGTTCATAATTCTTTTTATTAATTTCTCTGATAACATTTGTTATCTTATTAATTTCTTTTTCTTTTTTATGAGTATATCTTACAAATACTAAAATACTACTTATAGATGAAATTAAAAATATT
>JAILLM010000063.1 GCA_024693165.1 Bacilli bacterium
TATTGGTTTATAGATTTATTATTATTACTTTGTAAGAAATATAAAACAGTAATAGTATTAAGTGTTATATGTATGCTTATATCATGTGTATGTATTATTGGTAGTATGTACATTAATAGAGCATATCATTTACTTGATAAAATTACTGAAGGAGAATTTACTACTTATACAAGTGATTTAATACTTATGAGTGGTACTGAATTTAAGAATGAATCTTCATTTAAAGTTGGTATTATTAATAATGATACTGATATTGAAGGAAATGTTCTTGCTTATGAACTTATTAATAAAGAAAATATTAAGAATATTACAATTGAAAAATATGATACTTATTTCGAAATGTTAGAACTTTTATATAGCGGTGACTTAAGTGGTGTATTTATTGGTGATGGTTATGTTGATACTTACTCTACTTATGAACAATATGAAACAATCGCAGAAGATACTAAGATTCAATTCCAATTTTCAAAGAAAATGGAAACAAAAGAAGTTATTGAAAATAATAATTCAAATGTAACTGAACCATTTTCAATGTTACTTATTGGTGTTGACTCAGAAAAAAGTACACTTAACTTTAACTCAGGATTTAATAGTGACACATTAATGCTTGTTACATTTAATCCTAAAACATTAAGTGCAACAGTATTCTCTATTCCAAGAGATACATATGTACCTATTTGTAATAAAGGTATTTCAAGTAAAATTAATTCAGCTTCTGCTTATGGTGGAGCTTGTGTTGTTAAAACAGTAGAAAACTTAACTGGTATTCCAATTGACTTCTATTCAATGATTAACTTCCAAGGTGTTGTTGATTTAGTAGATGCTCTTGGTGGTGTAACAGTAGAAGTTCAAGAACCTGACTTTAAGAAACAATATAATGGTCAAGTTTGTGAACAAAACTCAAAAAGACAATTTGGTAATCAAATAATTTGTATGGATCCTGGTCTACAAACATTAAATGGTGAACAAGCACTTGCTTATTCAAGATGTAGACATCTATATAACCTATCAGACTTTGCTCGTATTCAACATCAACAAGATGTAGTTGAAGCTATGGCAAATCAAATGAAATCAATGAAGAGTGTTAATGATTTCTATGCAGTATTAGAAGCTATCTCAAATAATATGGTAACTAATATGAGTACTGCTCAATTATTAAGTTTATATAATGTATTTAAAGTTGCTGTTATTGATGGAAATAATGGATCAATGATAAATATTCAAAAGACATATTTAACAGGTTATAACTTAAATATGATTGTTTCAAATATTTCAAGAACAATGGCAGTTTATACATATCAATACTATGAATCAAGTTTAAATGAAATTAAAGATGCATTAAATGTTACATTAGGTAAGAAACAACCTACATGGACTAAGACATTTGATTATTCAATTAATGAAACATATGAACCCGTTGTAATTGGTAAGTCTTACCTATCTACTTCTAAGAATGAAGCTTTACCAAACTTTGTTGGTAAGAGTTTAACAGAAGCTAAAGAATGGTGTGCTGCTCGTAATATAACAGTTACAACAGTTGAAGTAACTGAAGGAAATTCACTATATAATAGCGACTATCCAAATGGTACAGTAATTACTCAAAGTGCTCTTAAAGGTACTTTAACATCAACACTTACAAATATAGTATTTGGTGTTAATACAGAAAGTAAAACAACTACTTCAAGTAGTTCTAGTAGTTCTAAAAAGACTGAGGTAAGTTCAAGTAGTTCTAGTAGTTCAACAAGTAAAGCTACTAGTCCTACTCAATCACCAACACCAGCAGTTGTTGTTGTGGAACCATAATAAAAGGTATTAGTTAAAACTAATACCTTTTTTAGTTCTTATATTTTTTCTCTAGATGATATTCAGCGTAGTTATACCAAATGGTTAGTGAATTACTTCCCACTGCCCTAACGTATAACTTACCTTTTTCGCCATTATAAACTATCTCACCAGTTCCTTTATTTAACTCATAAGATGCATCTGTAATAACATCAGTTGAATCAATACTTAAGTTAACTTTATCATCTGTGATAGAAAATGTGATTTCATTTAATTCATTTACCCATGTTACATCTTTAAATTCATTTACTTTAAATCTTACCTTAGTAGTTTCATTTTGATAGTACATGTAATAGATAATACCAAAGACTACTACTAATATTATTGCTAATATTATTAAAGCAATATCAATATTCCTGTTAACAGGATCTACATATCTTTTTACTTCTTCATTCATTATCTGTTATCCTCATTTGGGAATTCAAAACTATCTGACTTCCATTTCTTTTCATTCTCATTATATTTTAATCCTACATATGCTGTTTTATATACTTTAGATTTTGAATCAGCTAATGTGTATATTACATTTACTTTAAATGTATTTTCACCAGTTCTTCTATATTCATATGAATCTACAATATAAGATTTCTTTGTATCTCCACCAAGTTTATAATATGTTGACGTAGATGAATTTATATATAATGGTGAAACATCATTAAACTTTATATAATTTAATCTAAATAAAACATCTGCCTCAAATATTGATTCAAATATTTTTTGACCATTATAGATAATTCCATAATCATGACCATTAACTGTGATCTTATCAGACTCACCTGCTTTAACTTTACTTAATAAATGATTAACATTAACAAAGTCATCGTCACTTGGTACTAATAAACCTTCATAAATTTTGAAATATTGTTTTCCTAATTCAATTCTTTCATCTTTTGTTAGATCTTTCTTTTCAACAAGTTCTTTATTAAGAATTGAATATACATCAATATCATAATATGGACTTGAATCATTACCAACCTTTTTAGTACTTATTGTTGTTGATTCAGTTGTAGTTGATGATGTGGCATCTGCAGATAAAGTAGAACTCTTTCCTGCTGTAGTCTTTAATTCAGGTATTTCTCCTTCATTACTTTTTAAACTTATTATTAATTGAATAGATGCTAATATAACAAAAATAACTAATATACAATTAATTACTATTAGAATAATATTAGCTCTAGTAAACTTAAATTTATCTTCTAACATATTTATTACCTCTATAAATAATATACATTAAAAAAGACCCAAAATAAACCATTAAAACTTTTTTTCAAAAAATGTTAAAAAAAATTTGACAAACTATTAATTTTTTGATAATATATCTCTTCGTGCAAAGGGGTTTATCGCTTTGCTAATGGAAATCCATGATATCTTTCATTTGATATTATTTTATCATCTTCCTATCTTACTCACTGTACATAGTTTTAAATAGGATTTCCATTTAAGTTTAAAATTATGTATTACTTATTATCTTGGTAACCGCTTTTTATCGGTTACTTTTTTGTTCATAAAAAAAATAGATTCATTTGAATCTATTTATTTTTTTTAGTTGTTTTTTTAACTGTAGTTTTCTTTGCTGGCGCTTTTTTTGCAGTAGCTTTTTTAGTTGTAGTTTTCTTTGCAGTTGTTTTTTTAGCTGCAGTCTTTTCTACTTTAACTTCTTCAACTACTTCTTCTTTAGCTTCAGTTTCTTCAGCTACTTCTTCGAAATCTTCTTTAGTAGAACTTCTACCAAATACGATGCAAACAACAATAATAATTGTAATTCCTAATAAGATATAACCTACGATATCATTATCAGATTTAGATTTAGCATCATCTTTAACTGAAGAATTTCCAGTTCCTACAGATGCAACGATATCTTTATAAGATCCGTTTGATTTATTAGCTTCAGTATAAGACTTTTTAATAGCTGCCTTTAATTCATCTGTTACTTCTTTAACAGTTGCTTGAACTGATTCATCAGTACTTGAAATATTTGGGAATCCTGATGAATAATAATCACCAACTACATAGAATGGAACTCCTGATGCAGTAGTATTTAATTCCTTTGCAACATTTTGCATTAAAGTAGCATTAGTTTTGTCTGACCATACTTCATAATCAACTACTTCGAACATATAGTTATATTCTTTATCAGTAGCAAGTTCACTTAAATATGTGTGTAAGTCTGCACAATGAGAACATCCTGATCCATAGAATACATATAGATTAACAGGTGTACCATCAGTTGGAATTGCTTCTGTAGTAGTTGTTTTAGCTTTTTTTGCTGATGCGAATGTTAATGGCATTAACATAACAAGAGCAAGAATTAATACTTTAAAAACTTTCTTCATAAATACCCTCCATAACGTAATTATACCATAAATATATAAAAACAAGTAAAAAAAATAATATATAGAATTCATTATGATGTAATAACTACCTGGTGGAAGATATGAATGATTATGATTTATTATTAAATGATTTAAGAACAGATATTATTGCTAATAGCGTCATAGATAAAAACTATGGTAAATCTATCGAAGAGATATATTATTTAATACGACTTAAATATGAAAAATATGCATCTAATTATTGTTTACCTTGTAGTAGTATTCTTCTTTACCATTCTATTAAAGAAAGACATGCAATGAAGAATTACTATTCAACATTTGATGAAGCACCTATTCATAAAGGTAGTTTATATGTTAACTATCATGCTTTATTTATTGATTTAGAACTTAAACATAAATATATATTAAAGAAACCTTTAATATTTGAATTAGGATCAAATATTCCAACTAACATTATTAAATTAGATGAAATAAGTAGAAACAATAATTATGAATTACCATTAATGAGAGTAAGAAAAAAACAGACTACAGCGTAGTCTATTTTTATTTGTTTTTATGAATTGAATTCTTTAATGTACTAGTTGCAATTGAGAATAAAACAATGAATATTAAAGGATAAAATATATTTCTCA
>JAILLM010000074.1 GCA_024693165.1 Bacilli bacterium
ATATAAGCATGTAGATACATAATATTATATATAGAAGTATCTTTTGAAACTTCATTATATTTATATTGATATGATAAAGTAGCAAGTCTTAAGCTATCATTATTATAATTCCCATAATAATTTAAAACGTAATCTGCTCCATCTTTTAATTTAAGTAGTTTAACACCAAATAAATCTTCAGCTTCACTATAAGTATATTTTGATTTAGTAATATCATTTTTACTTATTCTTTTATCAACAGGTTCCATATTTAGATCTAGTTTAATTTTTGTTTTATCACTAATATCTTTTATTGGATTATTAGTTTTATTAGCTATTACATATACACTTCCTGATACAGTAATTACTAACGCTAATATTAATACTACTGCATATCTTAATGATAATGTTAATTTATTCTTATTATTTTTATATAAAATCTTATTCATATTATTATTTATTATTATGTCATCGAGTTTAATTTTATCGAAAGTATTTCTAAATTTATTATTTATTTCTTTCATAATTACCCTCCATTAACTCTTTTAGTTTTTCCTTCCCTCTTTTTAATCTCGTTTTAATCGTAGACTCATTAGTTTTTAAAAGACCTGATATTTCTTTTATTGAATAACCTTCATAATAATATAAATATAAAGGTATTCTATAGCTTTTATTCAATTCTTTTAAAGCATCTAATAAATCATTATTTTTAATATTGGTTTGTAGATTATAATCACATTTTTCTAAAGAAGATGTTAGTTTTCTCCATGATGAAACAAGTATATTTTTCGAATCATTTATAGCTACCTTAAATAAAAATGCTTTTACTTTTTCTTCTTCAAAATTATTTCTTTTTAAATAATCATAAAATTTAGTAAAAGTTTTTTGGCAGATATCTTCACTATCTTGTGAATTTAAAGTATAACTATATGCTAATCTAAAAACATCATTGTAGTATTTTTTATAAAATTTTATAAACTTTTCTTCCATATTTATCTCCATGTTTCAACATCTTCTACATAATAAACAAATGAGCAACCAAAAAAGTTTCATTTATATATAAATTTTATCAAAAAAAATTAAGCAAAGAAAAAGAAAGTGATTTTTCACTTTCTTAATATTTAAAATTCTTAATAATCATTGGTAATTCTATTAAAAGAATAAGTAATATTATACCTATTATTATACTTAGTATAATTACCGTTTGTTTCTTTCTTTCCTCTGGAGTTTGAGTATCCATTGTTACATTAGCTTTTTCAAATGACTCTTGATTGAAGTTTTCATTTGCATCTTGCATTGAAGTAATCGCAATCTTTTGAGTGTCATTTAGTTGCCTTCCTTTATATGTAGCAACTTCCTCTTCTTCTGGAGGAGTATCAATAGAATCATCCTTGAATTGTGCTTGAGTTTTATTATCTTCCTCAAGTTTCTTTAATGCTTCTTCCTCACTGATAGCTATTGGTTTAACGGTTGTTGATAAATCAACAGTTATTCTTGTTACTTTATTATCTTCTTCATTCATAGGCTATTAACTATGGTCAATTACAGACATTAAGTTAGGTACCATTTGTTTCTTTCTACTCATGACACCTTTTAGTAATTGTCCTTGCTCAATATCTTGAAGACCATATGCTATTCTAATTAGTTCTTTTGATCTAGTTGAGAATAATACATTAGAATCATTAGTAATAATATTTGTAACGAATAATGCACAAATCTTATAACCATGATGTTCTTGTTCTTCATCTAGAGCTTTTATAATATCTTCTTTAACGTCTTTAAATCCGCTAAAGTCAGTTGTGAATACTTGTCCTATAACCATTGATTCATCACCAATGTTGTATGTTTTGAAATCTCTAAAGATGATATCTCTTGCAGATAATCCTTCGATAGAAATACCACTTTCAAGAAGTTCCATTCCATATTTATTTAAATCTACTTTTGCAATTGAAGCTAAGTCTTTAGCAATAAGCTTATCATTTGCAGTTGTAGTTGGACTCTTTAATACTAAAGTATCTGAAAGAATACCACTTAATAACATACCTGCGATATGTTTTGGAATCTTAGTATTTGTTTCTTTAAATAAGTAATAAATAATACTACAACAAGATCCAAGTGCCATATTTCTAAAGTTAATTGGATTAGAAGTAATGATATCACCAATATTATGATGGTCAATTATCTCTAAAATATTAGCTTCATTTAGGCCAGTTGCAGATTGGTTAAACATATTATGGTCTACTAAGATAACTTTCTTACGAGTTATTTCATGAGCATCAATAGTTCTTAACATACCTAAACATAATCCATTGCTATTAACAATTGGATAGTTAGTATGTTTAACTTTACTTGTTGCTTCTTCAAAATCAGTTAAGTAATCATTTGCATTAAATGTAATGATTTTTTCATTTCTCTTAATTGATTTAATTGGATTAGCTAAACATAAAAGTCTTGCAATCTTGAAACTTGATTTAGATGAAACAAGTACATTAATCTTATTCTTTTTAGCTAATTCTTTTTGTTCTTTAGAAAGTTTTCTATTCTTAACTAAAATAATCATTTTAACTTTTTTATTCAAAGCATGATTAATGATAGATTCTCTATCACCAACAATTAAAATAGATTCTTCATCTAATGGAATATCTCTAATGAATGTTACATCATCAAATGTTGCAGCATGTGCATATCCTGAGATATTATCATCAAATTGTAAATAGTCTGATACATTTAAAATACTTAAAAGGTTTTCAAACGGAGTATCTATTTTAATAGATTCATTGTATATCATATCATAAGCTATTTCTTTTAATGATACATAACCTACGAACTTTTTATTGTCATCTACTAGTGGAACACCAGTAAATGCATATTGATTCATTAAACTATATGCTTCGAAAATAGTTTTATTTTCATTAATCATATAATTCTTATTATATTTAACGTCTTTGATTTTTACTTTAACGTCATTTAAATATTCTGGAGCTTCTATACCGAACTTCTTAAGTGCAAATTCAGTTTCAGGATTAATATCACTTAATCTTCTTGGCTCAGTATTCATCCCTAATTGATTTTTTAAATATGATAAAGCAATTGATGAACATATTGAATCTGAATCTGGATTTCTATGTCCAAATACATATACTTTTTCCATTATAACCACACCCTATTCTTTAACTGGAAAAAACTACTAGTATATAGTAGTTTGTCGTTTTACTTAGAAGATACAGTAGCAGGTTTCTTTTTTCTTCTTCTACGTTTTTTTGGTTTAGACTCAGTTGTTTCTTCTTTATCTTCTTTTGCTTGAGTTTTTAGTTTTAATTTTTCAATTTCTAAATCAGATATTTGAGCTCTATATTCTTCAAGCTCTAAATCATACTCGTTGCGTTTTTTATCAATGTTATAACCTGAAACTAGTACCATATACAATAAAACGGCGACAAACAGGAACATTATACCACTAAAGTCAAATGAAGAAAAGTTTAAAAATGCGTGTGTAATAATAATATTTAATGTCATTATTACAGGTTGTGCAAATGAAGCAACTAAAGCAACTTTTATCGATTCATAAAGCACATTTATGTTCTTGCTAGTAAACACTTTATCATTAACAATTGTTTTAAAAATTTCTTTAAATCTATATAGTAAAACATATATTAATCCATAATGTAATGAGTATGCAAATGAGTATAAAAGTAAACCTATTTTTGCATGAGTTTTACCAATAAGTCTAATTGTAGATATCGCATCATTATTACTATAATAAGTAATTATTTCATACATTCTTGCTAGTAGCACATTTTCAATTGAACTTCCTTTAAATACAAATATAAGCCCTGATGCTATAAATGCTCCTAAGTAGAATACTCCTAATGCAAGTGCTACATATTTAAATATAGTTAATGTAGTACATCCTATTGCATATATTTCATTTTTTGTATTAAGTCTTTTCATCACACTACCAACCTCTTTATTATATTTAAAGAATATCACAAATTATACTTATTTAAAAGTTAACTACTCGCTTTTTAATTCAAATAAAGCATTTCTTAATTCAATAGCTCTTTCAAAGTCCATATCTTTTGCTGCCTTTTTCATTTCTTCTTCTAATTCAACGATTAGAGTTTCTTTATCTTTCTTATTAAGTTTTTCAACATCAGTCTTACTTACTACTTCATCAACAGTGTTAGAAATAGGTCCTCTGATATCTTTAATAATTGTTTTAGGAATAATACCATGTTCTGAATTATATGCTTCTTGGATTTCTCTTCTACGATTAGTTTCTTTGATAGCATAGTTCATTGATTCACTAATATTATCTGCATACATGATTACATGACCATTAGCATTTCTTGCACATCTACCAATAATTTGGATTAAACTACGATCACTTCTTAAGAATCCTTGTTTATCTGCATCTAAGATTGCTATTAAAGATACTTCTGGTAGATCTATACCTTCTCTTAAAAGATTAATACCTACTAGAACATCTATAGTTCCTTTTCTTAAATCATTTAAGATTTTCAATCTTTCTAGAGTTTTAATTTCACTATGTAAGTAACCTACTTTTATACCTACTGATTTTAAATATGAAGTAAGTTCTTCAGACATACGAATTGTAAGAGTTGTAATAAGTACTCTTTCATTTTTTTCTTTTCTTATATTTATTTCATTAATTAAATCATCAATTTGACCTTCAGTTTTTCTTACATCAATAGTTGGATCAAGTAAGCCTGTTGGTCTAATGATTTGTTCAACCACCTTAT
This sequence comes from Bacilli bacterium, assembly GCA_024693165.1. GTDB lineage: Bacteria > Bacillota_I > Bacilli_A > RF39 > UBA660 > UBA6985. The sequence goes on from JAILLM010000074.1 coordinate 4,743, forward strand.
TATCAACAAGTTCCATTTCATAGTCTCCAGGTGTAGCTGATACATAAATAGTTTGATTTAATTTAGACTCAAATTCATCAAACTTAAGTGGTCTATTATCTAATGCACTTGGAAGTCTAAATCCATAATCTACTAAAGTAGTTTTACGCATTCTATCCCCATTATACATTCCCCTTACTTGAGGAACTGTTACATGGGATTCATCTATAATAAGTAAAAAATCTTTTGGAAAGAAATCAATTAATGTTGAAGGAGTTTCTCCTTCTCCTCTTAGAGCTAAATGTCTTGAGTAATTTTCAATTCCATGGCAGAATCCCGTTTCTCTTAACATTTCTAAATCATAATTAACTCTTTCCTTAATTCTTTGTGCTTCAATATATTTATTATTCTCTTCAAAGAATTTTAATCTTTCTTTTAATTCTGCTTCGATTCTATTGCAAGCTTCATTTAATTTTTCTTTATTAGTAACAAAGTGAGTTGCTGGGAATAACACAACTGACTTTTTAGTGTTTATTATTGAACCAGTTAAACAATCAAATTCACATATTCTATCAACTTCATCACCAAATAATTCAATTCGAATACCATTTTTCTTTTCTGATGATGGAATTATATCAATAGTGTCTCCACGAGATCTAAAAGTACCTCTATGGAAATCTATATCATTTCTTTCATAGTTCATTTCAACAAGTCTTTTCATTATATATTCTTTTGAATATTCTTCACCTTGCAAAACAACTAATGCTTCATTTTCATAATCTTCTTTATCACCTAAACCATAGATACATGATACAGATGAAACAATGATAGTATCATTTCTTGTAATAAGTGCTTCAGTCGCAGCATGTCTTAACTCATCAATTTCATCATTAATAGATGCATCTTTTTCAATATATGTATCACTTGAAGGCACATATGCTTCTGGTTGATAGTAATCATAATAAGAAACAAAGTATTCTACCCTGTTATTTGGAAATAATTCTTTAAATTCACTATAAAGCTGTCCAGCTAATGTTTTATTGTGTGCAAGAATAAGTGTTGGTTTATTTACCTTAGCAATTACATTTGCCATAGTAAATGTTTTACCTGTTCCAGTTGCACCTAATAATACTTGAGACTTTTTTCCTGAATTTATTCCATCAACTAACTTTTCAATAGCTTCAGGTTGATCTCCACTTGGACTATATTTAGATACTAGTTCAAACATAATATACCTCCTTAACACCTCTATTATATAAAAAAGAATGTTTAATTTAAACATTCTTTTAATAATGATAAGTATAATTTGTTAGTTTTGTATTGCCTATTTTTAAATTCTTTATCTTTTTATCTATATTATAGAAATCATTAAATATTTCATTATAGTTTTCTAGTGTATCTCTAATCTCAGCTGCATAGTCTTCATGTTTAGTTCTATCATTAAGTGATTTAATTTCTAAATTAGCTATTTCTTTAGTTTGTTCTAGTTGGTCTCTTTCAACTTTTAAATCAAATGAATCTTTAGAGTTTTCTTTTTTCTTAGTTATCAATTCAATTTGTTTATTTATTACTTCGATTCTATCTAATTTAATTTTATCTATTTTCTTTTCTCTAGATTTTCTATCAATTGTTAAATCATATAAAGTTACTTCATCTTTATAAGGATTATAGGAGAATACTTTGTAGTCTTGGATATGAGAAGGAATTATATAACCAAGATCTTCCCTTCCTGTATAAAGTTTTTTAACATTTGAATCATTACCAAGTAAAAAAATCGCATGTTTATAGATATTGAATCTAGCTAAATCATTATAAATAGAAGTATTCTTTAACTCATTCAAAACATCTTCTGGGATTTCATTACCATTAAGTGAAGATACTTCAAGATTTAGTAATGATTTATAGTATTCAATTACTTCTTTTGAATAAATCCTTTTGTAAAACTCTACTCTACTTTCTAATTCTTCTTTTTCTTTAATTATTTTCATATTTCCTCCTTAAAAAAATCTTCACCTAATGTGAAGATTTCTTTTTCTTATTATTAATGCTAATGACAGCAATTCTATTAATAAAAATAGTAATAACGAAATAAACTGCGAAAGCAATAAAGATTCCTTTTGCTAAAGTAAAATTTTTGAATTTTAATAAAGCATCTGCAGTGGCAGTTTCTTCACTTACTATTTTTACTGGAGAATATAAACTATATTTATAAATAGCCATTATAAGAGTGTATAAGAATACTGTTCCTCCTACTAATAGATATTTCTTCATATTAAATTTAGTC
>JAILLM010000071.1 GCA_024693165.1 Bacilli bacterium
ATGTATAAAACTAAATATAATAGTATTCAAAAAAGCACTATCAAAAGTTAAAACAAAATATTTAGATATTGGAAGTGTTATATTAACACATAAAGTATATATTAAATATCCAACTACTCCATATGTAGTCTCTTTATAACCTAAGAATATAATTCCAAGAATTAAGGATACTATTGAAAGAATATTTAAATAGAATACGGGACTTACTGGAATAATTCTATTAATTACAATCGCAAGACCAGACATGCCTCCATAAACAACATTATTAGGCACAACATAACAATTATAAACTAAAGATGCAACCAAGCAAAAAATAACTAAAACTAACATTCTAGGTCCAACACTATGTTTCTTTAAATATACTTTAGTCTTATCTAACATTACTTTCACCTATTATCATTATACTATTTAAAAAAAATAAAAAAAACTCAACAATGTTGAGTTTTTTAATATTGATTCAATAATTAGTCTATAATTTCTGAAACAACACCAGAACCAACTGTTCTACCACCTTCACGGATAGCGAATCTAGTTCCTTTTTCAAGTGCTACAGAAGTGATTAATTCAACGTCGAATTCAACGTTATCACCAGGCATAACCATTTCAACACCAGCAGGTAATTCGATTACACCAGTAACGTCTGTAGTTCTGAAATAGAATTGTGGTCTGTAGTTTGTGAAGAATGGAGTATGTCTTCCACCTTCTTCTTTATTTAATACGTATACAGAACATTTAAATTTCTTATGAGGAGTAACTGAACCTGGTTTAGCTAAAACTTGTCCTCTTTCAACGTCATCTCTTGAGATACCTCTTAAAAGAACACCAGCGTTATCTCCAGCTTGAGCGAAATCTAATGATTTTCTGAACATTTCAATACCAGTAACTACTGATTTTTGAGTTTCTTTAATACCAACGATTTCAACTTCATCATTTAAATTTAATACACCACGTTCAACACGTCCAGTAACAACTGTACCACGTCCTGAGATAGTGAATACGTCTTCAATTGACATTAAGAATGGTTTATCAGTATCTCTAGCAGGAGTATCGATATATTCGTCAACTGCAGCCATTAAATCTCTAACAGCTTGTTCATTAGCAGCATCTCCTTCGATAGCTTTTAATGCAGAACCTTTGATAATTGGACAATTATCATCGAATCCATATTCTCCTAATAATTCTCTGATTTCCATTTCAACTAAGTCTAAGATTTCTGGATCGTCAACTTGGTCAGTTTTGTTCATGAAAACTACGATTTTTGGAACACCAACTTGTCTAGCAAGTAAGATATGTTCTCTAGTTTGAGGCATACATCCATCAGCTGCAGATACAACTAGGATAGCTCCGTCCATTTGAGCAGCACCAGTGATCATGTTTTTAACATAGTCAGCGTGTCCTGGGCAGTCTACGTGAGCATAATGTCTCTTGTCTGTTTCATACTCGATATGAGCAGTGTTAATTGTAATACCACGTGCTTGTTCTTCTGGAGCACTGTCGATTTGTGAATAATCTTTAACTTCTGTTCCATGTGAGAATAACTTAGAAATAGCAGCAGTTAAAGTAGTTTTACCATGGTCAACGTGTCCGATAGTACCAATATTAACGTGTGGTTTACTACGGTCAAATTTTTCTCTTGCCATAAAAATTTCCTCTTTCCTTAATTTTTTTTGTTAAATTAACAAATATATTTTATCTAATACTTAATTTAAAATCAAGCATTATTCTTAGTTAGCGCTGTTTTTCTTAATAATTTCTTCAGCGATTGATTTAGGAACTTCTTCATAATGATCTTTGAACATTTGGTAAGCTCCTCTACCTTGAGTATTACTACGTAAATCAGTCATGTATCCGAACATTTCTGATAGTGGAACCATAGCAGTAATTCTAGTTGCAGTTCCTAAAGATTCTTGACCCATTGGTCTTCCTCTTCTTGAAGTTAAGTCTCCCATAACATTACCAACATATTCATCTGGTACGTCAACTACAACCTTCATTATTGGTTCAAGTAATACAGCTTTACATTTATCTTTAGCCATCTTAAGAGCCATAGAAGCAGCAACTTTGAATGCCATTTCTGATGAGTCTACTTCATGGTAAGAACCATCATGTAATGTAGCTTTAATATCTACAACTGGATATCCAGCAAGGATACCTCCAGCCATAGCTTCTTGTAATCCTTTGTCAGTTACTGGGATATATTCTCTAGGAACTACACCACCAACAACTTCATCAACGAATTCATATCCTTTACCAGGATTTGGTTCAAATTTGATAACAACATGTCCGTATTGTCCACGTCCACCTGATTGTTTAACATATTTAGCATCACAATCACCAGCAACAGTTAAAGTTTCTCTGTATGCTACTTGTGGTCTACCTTGGTTAACTTCTACGTTGAATTCTCTTCTCATTCTATCAACAATAACGTCTAAGTGAAGTTCTCCCATACCTGAAAGAATTGTTTGACCAGTTTCAGAATCAGTCTTAACTCTTAATGTTGGGTCTTCTTCTACTAATTTTTGAATTGCGATAGCCATCTTATCTTGATCACCTTTTGATTTTGGTTCAATAGCGATATCGATAACTGGTTCTGGGAATTCCATACCCTTCATGATACATGGTTTCTTTTCGTCGCATAATGTATCAGCTGTTGTAGTATTCTTTAAACCTACTGCAGCAGCAATTTCACCAGCGTGAACTTCAGTAATTTCAGTTCTAGTGTTAGCATGCATTTGAAGAATACGTCCGATTCTTTCTTTAGTACCCTTAGTTGAGTTTAAAACATAAGAACCGCTTGTTAATACTCCAGAGTAAACTCTGAAGAATGATAATCTACCTACGAATGGGTCAGTCATGATTTTGAATGCTAATGCAGTAAATGGTTCAGAATCACTAGGATGTCTTTCAACTGTATTACCATCTTTATCAGTACATTCGATAGCTGCAACATCAGTTGGAGCTGGTAAATAATCAATAACTGCATCAAGTAAAGGTCTAACACCTTTATTAGCTAATGCATCAGAACATAACATTGGGAAGAATTTAGCACTTAATGTAGCTTTTCTGATAGCAGCCTTTAATTGATCAACACCGATTTCTTTTCCATCTAGGAAGTCCATCATTAATTCATCATCAAAAGTTGATACTGCATCAATTAAATTCATTCTCCATTCTTCAGCTTTATCCTTCATATCTGCAGGAATTTCAGCTTGAGTTAATGTTTCTAATTCATCTCCATTGAACATGTAAGCTTTCATGTCTACTAGGTTAACAACACCAGAGAAGTCAGCTTCAGCACCAATAGGGATTTCGATTGGAGCAACATTAGCACCTAATCTATCTTTAACAGATTGAACTGACATATAGAAATCAGCACCAATTTTACCCATCTTGTTTGCACAAATAATTCTTGGAACGTCGAATTCATTTGCTTGTCTCCAAACAGTTTCAGATTGAGGTTCAACACCAGCGTTAGCATCTAGTAATAGAATAGCTCCGTCTAAAACTCTTAAAGATCTTTGAACTTCAATTGTGAAGTCTACGTGTCCTGGAGTATCGATGATATTATATCTATAACCATTCCAGTAGCAAGTAGTAGCTGCTGAAGTAATAGTAATACCTCTTTCTTTTTCTTGTTCCATCCAGTCCATTTGTGATTCACCATCATGTGTTTCACCAATTTTATGAGTCTTACCAGTTAAGAATAAGATTCTTTCAGTTGTAGTAGTTTTTCCAGCATCGATGTGAGCCATGATACCGAAGTTTCTTAAATGATCAATTGGAATGTCTCTTGCCATAATTTTCTCCTACCATCTATAATGAGCGAAAGCTTTATTAGCTTCAGCCATCTTGTGAGTGTCCTCACGTTTTTTAACACTTCCACCGATTCCGTTAGAAGCATCGATAATTTCATAGGCTAATTTTTCAGCCATAGTTTTACCACTTCTTAATCTAGCATAATTAACTAACCATCTTAAAGCTAAAGTTTGAGCTCTTTCGTCATTAACTTCAACTGGAACTGAAAGGTTAGCACCACCAACACGTCTAGACTTAAGTTCAAGTACTGGTCTGATGTTTTCTAAAGCTTTTTCATAAACTTCAATTGGTTCTTGACCAGTCTTTTCTTTTATAATATCAAATGCACCATATAAAATCTTTTCAGCAGTACCTTTTTTACCACCAATCATTAAACCGTTGATAAGTCTAGTAACAACTTTTGAATTGTATATAGGATCTGGTAATACGTCACGTTTTACAGCACGATTTTTACGCATCTTTTTTCCTCCTTAATATTTTTTATTATTTAGTTTTTGGTTTTTTAGCACCGTATTTAGATCTAGCTTGTTTACGATCGTTAACACCTTGAGTATCAAGTGCACCTCTGATTACATGATAACGTACACCGATTAAGTCTTTAACACGTCCACCTCTAATTAATACAACGCTATGTTCTTGTAGATTGTGTCCTTCTCCTGGAATGTAAGTATCTACTTCTCTTCCGTTAGAAAGTTTAACACGAGCAAATTTTCTTAATGCTGAGTTTGGTTTCTTTGGAGTTTTAGTACCAACTTTAGTACAAACACCACGCATTTGTGGATGGTTAGTATTAGTTGATTTCTTTTCCATAGAATTAAAACCAAATGTTAACACTGGAGATTTACTCTTTCTAGTCTTTTTACCTCTACCTTTTTTAACTAATTGATTAACTGTAGTCATAAATGTAAATTCCTTTCTATGAGCACACATCCTGGTGTGTCAATTCATTTATAAAATTAAATCTGAAAAAATTCAGATTAATTCCAAATGCATGCTTAATATAACACATAAAAATAGCGATTTCAACATTTTTTTACGGTTTTACGCGCAATTTTCACTATTCTTTATATGTTTTATAACTTCCACAAGTTAAATATGTTTTATAAGATACTTTATTATTATCTTTACTAATTAAAACATACCCTTCACACTTATCATTTTTAGTATCATGAGTATCTGCGAAAGCAGGAACAAGATCAACAATATCTACTTTCATAGAATCACCATTAACTAAATTAAAGTCATTTGTAGCCATATAAACAGATGCAGCTTCTTCAAGGTTCTTTTCTAATTTGTAATACTCTTTATTCTTATTATCTAAATTAAGCGCAATAAATAAAAAGCATCCAACTAAAGTAATAATAAAAAATAACCAAAGAAATATAAATTTCTTACTCATAATATCACCAAGATAATTATATAACAAAAAAAGACTTCTTTGTAGAAGTCTTTTAAAAGAATGCAATTAAGCTAATTCAACAGTAGCGCCAGCTTCTTCTAATTTAGCTTTAATTTCTTCAGCTTCAGCAGCTGGAACGTTTTCTTTAACGTTTCCACCATTGTCAGCTAAACCTTTAGCTTCAACTAAACCTAATCCAGTAATTTCTCTTAAAACTTTGATAACTTGGATTTTAGAAGCTCCACAGTCTTTTAATACAACTGTTTTAGTAGAAGATCCTTCATCTTCAGCAGCAGCAGCTGGAGCAGCAGCAACAGCAACAGCACTTGGATCTACACCAAATTCTTCTTTCATTGCGTCAACTAATTCTTTAACTTCAAGAATAGTCATTTCTTTTAATGATTCAATAATATCTTTTGTAGTTAATTTTGCCATTATAATTCCTCCTTAAAAATTAATTATTTTTCTTCACCTAATTTGTCGGCATATAAATTAAGCGCAATAGATAGATTTTTTAAGTGTTCCATCAAACCACCTGCAAACATAGTAAGTAATCCTTCGTAAGATGGGATTGAAGCGTATTCTTTGATAGTGCTTAAATCAACAACTTCACCATTGATCATACCACCAACGATTTCGATGTTCTTATGATCTTTAGCAAACTTGCTAATAATCTTGATAGGTTCAAGTAAATCTTTACCAAATACGATAGCGTTTGGTCCTTCAAGATAAGCAGACATATCAACATTCATATCTTTTAATGCTCTATTAACAAGAGTATTCTTATAAATTTTTACTTCACTATCGATCTTTTTTAAATCAGATCTTAGTCCTTCGAAATCAGCAACTGTACTTTGAGCATATCTAAATAAAACAATGCTTTCAGAATTTTTTACTTTATCAGAAATTTCAGAAATTACAGTTTGTTTTCCTTCAAGAATTTTTTCGCTTGCCATATATGTCCTCCTTAAAATATTTATAAAAAAACTTTCCGGTTAGGAAAGTCTACTTTATATATATTATATACAAAAGTTAAACCTTCCCTCGGCAAGATTATTAAGGATTTCTCCCCTTGCTGTCTTTGGTACTCGTTTTTTTATCTCGATTAATATAACACGTAACTAATTACATGTCAATAGAATTTTCATCTACATGAATTCCAGGACCCATAGTAGTTGAAATAGAAACATTTTGAATGTATTTACCTTTAACAGTAGATGGTTTAGCTTTTACTAAAACATTATATACATATTGAATGTTTTCTTTTAATTTGTCAGCTTCAAATGAAACTTTACCAATTGAACATTGAACATTACCGAATTTATCAGTTCTGTATTCAATCATACCTTTTTTAACATCAGCAACAACTTTATCTGGTGCAGGAGTAACTGTTCCAGTCTTAGGGTTTGGCATTAAACCTTTAGGTCCTAAAACTTTACCAATTTTTCCTAATGAAGGCATCATATCTGGAGTAGCAATGATTACATCAAAATCGAACCAATTTTCATTAGCGATTTTGTCGATCATTTCTTGTTCTCCAACATAGTCAGCTCCAGCAGCTTTAGCAGCTTCAGCAGCAGCACCTTTAGCTAAAACTAAGATTTTTTTAGTTTTTCCATTACCATAAGGTAATACTAAAGATCCTCTTAATTGTTGATCAGCTTTTTTAGTATCAAGATTCATTTTAACAGCTAATTCTACAGAGCTATCAAATTTAGTGATAGCAGTTTTCTTAGCTAATTCAATTGCTTCATCAATAGAATAATTAGTATGTTTATCAACTAATTTAGAAGCTTCCACATATTTCTTTCCTGATTTTTTCATCAATTTTTCCTCCAATCGTGGTATTATTAGCGGATTAAATTTATTTAATTTGTTTTGTTTGTTTTGTTTTTAATTAAATTAATTTAAATTAATCTTCGTAACCTTCAACTTTAACACCCATGTTCTTAGCAGTTCCAGCAACAATTTTCATTGCGCTTTCAACATCATAAGCATTTAAGTCTGGTAATTTAATTTCTGCAATAGCTCTTAAATCTTCTTGAGAAAGAGTACCAACAGTTTCAAGTCTACCTTTCTTGCTACCTTTAACAATTTTTGCAAACTTCTTAATTAATTCAGCAGCTGGTGGAGTCTTTAATTCAAATGAATATGATCTATCATCATAAACATAGATTTCTACTGGGATAATGTCGCCTTTTTTGTCAGCAGTAGCAGCATTGTACTTTTGACAGAATTCAGCAAGATTGATACCAGCAGGTCCTAATACTGTACCAACAGGTGGTGCAGGTGTAGCAGCTCCAGCAGGAATTTGTAATTTAATCTTTTTTACGATTTCTTTTGCCACGTAAAACACTTCCTTTCGTATTTTCGCTTAGTGGTATAGGGCTAATCCGCATTCCCTCCCACTTACTAAATAAAACAATTTAGCACTTAAAATAATAACACACAAAAATCAAAAAAACAACAACTTTTTTAAGTTGTCGTCTTTTTTACATAATTGATACTTGGAATAGTTCAACTTCAACAGGTGTTTCTTGTCCAAATAAATCAATAAGAACTGTAAGTTTTGAATTTTCTTTATCAATAGCATTAACAGAACCTTCCATACCTTTGAATGGTCCATCAACGATTGAAACTTTAGTACCAATATTAAGTTCTGCATCCGCATCCATTCTTGATAATCCCATGTTAATTAAGATTTTATCAATTTCTTGTGGTTTTAATGGAGTTGGTTTAGCTCCTTTACCAGAAGATCCAATAAATCCAGTAACACCAGGAGTATTACGGACGATATACCATGCTTCATCAGACATAACCATTTCAACTAAAACATAACCAGGGAACATTTTCTTTTTCTTTTCAACTTTTGTTCCATCTTTTTTAGTTTCATATACAGTTTCTTGAGGAATAATTACTCTAAAGATATTATCTTGGAATCCCATAGAGTTAGTTCTAGCTTCAAGTTTTTCTTTAACTTTATCTTCATGTCCACTGTAAGTATTAACTACATACCATAACTTTTCCATATTTTTAACAACCCTTTCTTTCTTTTACTATTTAACTAATGATGAAATAAACGCAAATAAACTATCAATTCCTAAGAAGAATACTGCGAAGAAAATAACGAATAATAATACTGCAATAGTATATTTAACCATTTCAAATCTGCTTGGCCATTTAACTAAGTGCATTTCAGTAAGAACATCCCCTAAGAAAGTATCTTTAGGATTCTTACCAACATTACTTCTTTCAATTTCTTTTTTAGAAATTAGTTTTTTGTTATCTTTAATTTCAGTCTTAGACTTTTTAATATTTTCTTTATAAGTCTTAACTACACTTTTCTTTTCTTCGTTTTTCTTATCTTTTCTTAAATCTTTCTTAGCAAGTTTTAAGTTCTTCTTTTCAGCTTTAATATTTTTCTTAGTAGCTTTAATTGAATCATAGATATCATCAATTTCATCTTCGATTTTTTTCTTTTCAACTAAGATTTCTTGTTTTCTTTGTTTAGCTTTTTCTTTTTTCTTCTTTTTGTCTTCTTTACGTTGTAATTTTTCAGCTTGTTTTTCTTCTTTAGTTTTTTTAACTTTTTTAGTTTCTTCAACTACTTCTTCAACTACTACTTCTTCAGTAGTTTTTTTAGATTTTGCCATCAAAACACCTCTTATAATTTATTGTATAAAAAAAACACTTTCGTGTACACCCATAATATAGCACACGAAAATGTATTATTCAAGAAAAAATTTAACTATATAATATCCTTTATTTTAGATCTGATTCTAGCAGTTTTATTATATATACTCTTAATATCTACTTTTAATATTTTAGCAATATCTTCACTAGTGAAATTATTAATCAATAATTCGAATACTTGTTTTTCGGAAGGACTTAATACTTCATCAATTTTTCTTCTTAATTCTTTTAATGATTCATCATTCTCTTTTATAACTTCAGGATTCTTTTTATTATCCCCAACAACGTCTGCTAAAGTTAAATCAGCACTAACTTTATTATCAAAAGAATAACAATCCTTTAACATTTTCATTTTTGTAGTATTATTCTTTCTTATATAATTAGACAATCTTCTTTCAACACATAAACTAATAAAAGAAGGTAGATGATTATCTTTATCAGGATTAAATGATTTGATAGCATCAGAATATCCAACCATTGCTTCTTGATATAACTCATCTATATCTAGATTTAAAGCATATGCACTTCTTGTATATTTACCAACTGTTATATCAACTATATATTTATACTTATTATATAAAATGTTAGTTGCATCTTCATTATTCTCAGAAGCTAAATATATAAGTTCATTATCTGATATATTCTTTTTAGTTTTCGATACCATACATTAAAATTCCTGCAGCTACTGATGCATTTAAACTATTAATAGATCCAATCATAGGAATACTAATTATTTCATCACTGTTATCTCTAACAATCTTAGATACTCCTTTACCTTCATTACCAATAATTAAAACTACTCTATCACTATATGAAACTTTTTTATAATCTCTTCCATCCATCGCAGAAGCATATACAAAGAATCCATCATCTTTTAATTTGTTAATAGCATTAACTAAATTAGGTACCATAATAATATTTACTCTATTTAAAGCACCAGCAGATGTTTTCATAACTGTATCATTAACAGCTACACTTCTATCTTTAGGAATAATAACTGATTTAATTCCTCTAGCTTCACAAGTTCTAATAATTGCACCAAAGTTATGAGGATCTTCTAAATGATCAAGTAGAAGAACAATTTTTTCTTCTTTTCCAATAACACTTAAGTCTTTATATTCATAATCGTTTATTTCAATTACAATTCCTTGATTATGTAAAGCAATTCTATCTAAGTCTCTTTGATCAGCAACCATATATTTAATATGATTTTCTTTAATTTTTCTCATTATTTCTTGATCTTTAAAAGTTGGAGAAAGCTTTACTCTTCTAATAACTTTAGGATCAGTTTCATTAAATACATTCTTTCCATATACTATCATAATTTATTACCTACTATGTAATCTAATAAATAATTACATCTTTCTATATCGTTTTCATATAAATAACCAATTAAACATTCAAATCCAGTACTCTTTTTATAAGTAACTATATCAGTAGATTTACTTGAATGACTATTTGCATTTCTACCTTGTCTTACAATATCTAATTCACTTTCTGTTAATAAGTTGTTATTAATTAACTTCTCAAGTATTCTTACTTGTGATTTTGCAGAAACATAATTAATAGCGTTCTCTTGTAAATCTTTAACTCTCTTAATACCTAAAGTATTAATCATATATTTTCTAATAAATAACTCATAAACAGCATCGCCTAAATAAGCATATCTTAAATTGTCCATTGTCTCACCGCCTTTGATTTTAACATTTAAGTTATTAAAAATCAATTTTAAAAAAAGAATAGGTATCTAACCTATTCTAATATTTAATTTCAGGTACATTTTCTTTATCGTTGTATAAATCATCAAGTTTACTTTTTCTACCATTATTAATTAAAATAGTTAATCCTATAATAAAGAATATAACAGAAATTACTTGAGCAACTCTTACATCACCTATTTTAAGAGCATCAAGTCTTTGATATTCAATTAAGAATCTTACAACTCCATAACCCATAAAATATAATGCTGTTAAAGTACCAACTTTTAAATATCTATAATTTCTAATGATTATAAATAAAATGAATAATACAAAACATGCAAAACTTTCAAGGAAGAATGTTGGTACATAAGTATTTCCAGCTGCATCAGTCATTCCTTTAATAATAAAGTCAGGAATTAAATAAGCTTTTAATAATGCTGGATCAATTAATTTACCAAATGCTTCTCCATTAAAGAAATTACCCCATCTACCAATTGCTTGTCCTAAAAGTAAAGCAGGTGCAATAAAATCTAATAATCGAACAAATCTAAATTTATATTTTTTGCAATAAAGAATAATAGTTAAAATACCTACTAATAGACCTCCATGAATAGCAAGTCCACCTTTCCAAATTTGAACTATTTCAATCGGATTCTTTAAATAATAACTTAAATCATAGAATAATACATACCATACTCTAGCACCAATAACTCCAAGAATGAAAATCCAAAAAGCCATATTAAATATAAAGTCTCTTGGAACGTTAAATCTTTTAGCTTCAGTTTTAAATACAGTATATACAGCAATAAATGCTATTAATATACATATTGAATAAAGTCTTATATCAACTGTACCCAATTTTATAGATATTGGATCATGAATAGTTTGTAAAATCATATTATCACCTATAACAATTATATTTAATAATAAGTTAATAAACAATATAAAAGAGTATAGATTGACTATACTCTTACACTATTTATTTAAATATTTTTTTAAATAAGCACCAGTATATGATGAATCACACTTAGCTATTTCTTCAGGAGTACCTGTAGCAACAATAGTACCTCCTCCAACACCACCATCTGGACCTAAATCAATAATATAATCAGCAACTTTAATAACATCTAAGTTATGTTCAATAACTATAACGCTATCTCCATTTTCGACTATTCTATTTAATATAGATAATAGTTTCTTAATATCATCAGTATGTAATCCAGTTGTTGGTTCATCTAAGATAAATACAGATTTACCAGTAGCTTTCTTTTGTAATTCTTTAGCAAGTTTAACACGAGATGCTTCACCACCTGATAAAGTAGGTGCACTTTGTCCAAGTTTAATATAACCTAAACCAACATCCATTAATACTTGTAATTTATCTCTAACCTTTTTATGATTCTCAAAGAATTCAATTGCTTCACTAACTCTCATTTCAAGAACATCTGCAATTGTTTTACCTTTAAACTTAATATCTAATGTTTCACTATTATATCTAGTACCATGACATACATCACAAGGCACATAAACATCTGGTAGGAAATGCATTTCAATCTTCTTAACTCCATCTCCCCAGCAAGCTTCACATCTACCACCTTTAACATTAAATGAGAATCTACCTTTATCATAGCCTCTCATTTTAGCTTCTTTAGTTTCAGCAAATACATCTCTGATATCATCAAAGACACCTGTATAAGTTGCAGGATTACTTCTTGGAGTTCTTCCAATTGGATCTTGACTAATTTCTACTACTTTATCAACATTTTCTAAACCAGTAATAGATTTATGTTTACCAATTTTAACTTTAGATTTATAAACAGCATGTTGTAATGAATGACAAAGGATTTCATTAACTAATGTAGATTTACCTGAACCTGATACACCAGTAACACATGTTAATACACCTAATGGGAATTTGACATTAATATTCTTAAGGTTATTTTCAGATGCACCTTTAATAGTAATCCAGTTGCCCTTACATTTTCTTCTTTTTTTTGGAACTTCAATTTTCTTTTTACCAGTTAAATATTGACCAGTTAATGAGTTTTCGTTCTTCATTACTTCTTCAGGTGTACCAGCGGCCATAACTTGTCCTCCATTATCACCTGCACCAGGACCAATATCAATTAAATAGTCAGCTGCTCTCATAGTATCTTCATCATGTTCAACTACAATTAAAGTATTACCTAAGTCTCTCATGTTTTTCATAGATTCGATTAATCTATCATTATCTTTTTGATGTAATCCAATTGAAGGTTCATCAAGAACATATAATACTCCAGAAAGCCTTGAACCAATTTGAGTAGCAAGTCTAATTCTTTGTGCTTCACCACCTGATAAAGTTCCGGCTTCTCTTTGAAGTGATAAGTAATTTAATCCAACATGATCTAGGAATTCTAATCTTGATTTAATTTCTTTTAAAATAAGCTCACTTATTTCTTTTTGTTGTTCAGTTAATTTTAAATTATCAAAGAATACAATTAAATCCTTAATAGACATTTGAACTACATCCCAAATACTTTTACCATCAATTAAGATATTTAATATTTCAGGTTTAAGTCTTGAACCATTACATACATCACATGTAGTATCGTTCATATATCTATCTATCCATTCTCTAATCCATCCTGAATTAGTTTCAATGTATCTTCTTTCTAATTGAGTAACTATACCTTCATATGAATCAGTAGTATGTCTAGTATTACCATTCTTAGAAACAAAATCATAATCGAATAAAAATGGACTGCCAAATAAAACTACATCCAAGTCTTTTTTAGGCATATCTTTAACAGGTATACTTAAATCTATATCTAATTCTCTTGCAACAGTTAAAAGTTTAACTGATTCAATAGTATTATCAAAATTGAATGTTTCAATCGCACCATCTAAAATAGATTTATTCTTATCAGGTATAAGTAAATCTAAATCAATATGTTTAGTAAAACCTAATCCTTTACAATGAGGACAAGCTCCATATGGTGCATTAAATGAGAATATTCTTGGTTCTAACTCTGGTAATGAGAAATCGCAATCAGGACAAGCATATGATTCACTCATTACTATTTCTTTATCACCAATTATATTAATAACAACTTTTCCTTTACTTAATTTAGTAGCTGTTTCAATTGCTTCAAATAGTCTACTTCTTATATCTTCTTTAATAACAATTCTATCAATTACTACTTCGATATCATCTTTAGTATTTTTATCTAAAACTATTTCTTCAGCTAAATCTCTAGTTTCACCATTAACTCTAACTCTTGTATAACCATCTTTTCTTAAACTATCAAATAGATCTTTGTGAGTTCCTTTTTCTCCATGACATACAGGACTTAAAACTTCAAGTTTAGTACCTATCTCATATTCTATTACTTTATTAGTCATTTCTTCAACAGATTGAGATACTATTGGTTTATGATGATTAGGACAATATGGAATACCAACTCTTGCAAATAATAATCTTAAATAATCATAAATTTCAGTTACAGTACCAACAGTAGATCTAGGATTGTTATTTGTAGATTTTTGATCAATTGAAATACTTGGAGATAAACCTTCGATTGAATCTACAAGTGGTTTTTCTGATCCACCTAAAAATTGTCTTGCATAAGCAGAAAGAGATTCAATATATCTTCTTTCACCTTCAGCATAAATGGTATCAAAAGCTAAACTTGATTTACCAGAACCAGATACTCCAGTCATAACTACAAGTTTATTTTTAGGTATTTCAATATCAATATTTTTCAAATTATTTTCTCTAGCGCCTTTAACAATAATCTTATCCATATAGCACCTCCAAACATGCGTATTATATATCAAATTTAAAAAAATCACAATTATTGTAAAAATTATTATATAATACTTAGAAATAGGGAGTTAATATGGAAAAAACAAGTTTTAAAAAATCATTACTAATCAGTCTATATTTAAAAGCAATTATTAATACACCTTTTATATATAAGTACGACAGAAAAAATATAATTTCTCATAAAATTACTTTTAATACTTTAAATACTTTATTATTTAATAAAGAATATTCTTCAGATGTTTTTGAATGTGTTAACAATCTTAAAGAAGAAGATTTTATTAAAACAAACATTGAAATATATGATGCATATCAAAATTATAATGATTTAATCTTAAATATTAATCCACAAGATCTAAGTTATGAAAAAACAATATTAAAATTAAGAGATTTACTTGATAAGCAAAAAAATGATGCCGATATCACATACGAAGAAATGTTAGAACAAGCAAACTTATATTACAATTCAATTCCTGATAAAGATATTAGAGACATCTTTAATAGAGTTTATAAAGAAAGAGATAAAAATGTCATCGTAGGAGATAAAACAGCCAATACATTCTTAATGCCAACAATAGATTATGCATTAATAGTATTAGGTACCGAAAGTGAAACATATAAAAACATGTTATATGATTTAATTCATGAATATGGTCATATAATTCAAACTAACTTTAATAGAGATTTTTTATATTATGGAAAAGAATATCAACCAATCGAACTTATGCCAGTATTCTTTAATATATTGTCCCTATTCTATTTTGATTCATTAGAAAATGATATTGAAAGAAATATAACAAATCTACAAAC
Organism: Bacilli bacterium; assembly: GCA_024693165.1. Classification (GTDB taxonomy): domain Bacteria; phylum Bacillota_I; class Bacilli_A; order RF39; family UBA660; genus UBA6985. The sequence goes on from JAILLM010000071.1 coordinate 15,224, forward strand.
ATCAATATTCTTAAATCAAGTTAAATATACAAAAGAAATTAAAGAAAACGGATTAGATGCATTCAAAGAAAAATATAATGATGCTGCGAAAGAAATTTATTTTGATCATAGTTCAATACAAGTATATTCATACTTAATACCAATGCTTACATCTTTTGAATTATTAAATAAATATAAAGAGGATCCTGAAAAAGCTATGCATATATCAAAAAAATTAATAATGAATAATAAAGATTACATAGACTTATTAAACGATAATAAAATTCATTTAGGAGAAAATACAAACGAAGCAATAAAAATGTTAAAGAAATAAGGTAATATCATGAGAAAATATAATACTTTTAATAGAAATTATTTAAAAAAACATATAAAAGAAATACTAAAATATAAAGAAGAGCTAGAACAAGCAGAAGAACTAGATGAAGAACAATATGAAATAGTTCTAGAAGATATAAAGAACCTAGAATTATTTCTAGATGGGAAATCAGTAGAGACTCTTTATGATGAATTAGAAAATAAATCATTATCATAAAAAAGAAAGAATAATAAAGAATACTTTAAACAAGAAAAAGAAAGTATTCCTATCATAAGAGAATTTAATGATACATATCAACGTGCAGTAATAAATCTAGATTTAGAAAACTTCATATGTGACGAATGTACTGATACTGCATATACTCATAAAAGATTATTACATATGGTACATGACTTTTATATGACAATCCCAGATAAAGAGTTTAAAAATATTTTTAATAAAATATATAGTGATAGAATATACAATGTAAGATTTAAAGAATCAGACGCCTCTTATTGTGGAGGAACTGCAGTAGATGATAAACAATATATTTCTATAGATAATTCAATTAACTATCCATGTTTTAGTAACTTAGCTCACGAATATGCACATGCTATTCATCAAAACTATCTTGGCCAGTTTATAACTTATGCAAATGATCAATATACAGAATTAGTATCTATATTCTTCCAATTACTAGCGAATGAATATATAGCAAATATAGGTAACAATAAAGAAAGAGCTAGACAAGATAGTATAGGATTATTAATAAGAATGGACATATACGCTAATAATCTAGAAGTATTACACAATACAAGAAATATGAACTTTGAAACACAAAAAGAAATGTATGAATATTTTTCAAAGTTCTTATATGAAGAAGAAGCCGAAATGGCTATGACATATGATGCATATTTATTCCATGATTATCTAATTCCATACATTATTGATTTGGAATTATTATGGGAATATAAAAATGATCCAGAAAAAAGTTTATATATGTTAAAGCATTTAATTAATAATAGTGAAAAAAGTTATATTGAAGAAACCAAAAAATTAGGTCTTCATTTAAATGCTCATGAATATAAATATATAAAACATTTAACAAATAAATAAAGCAATCATTAAGATTGCTTTTTAAGTTCATTAATATAATTTTCAAGAATACTAAACATTTCCTCTTTTGATTTAGTTTGGCATATTTGATTTTTAACAGGTGCACTTCCAGGTAAACCTTTGATATATTGAAGTGCATGTGTTCTTATTTCAAGTAAAGCACCAATCTCACCCTTATCTTGAACAAGTAATTGAAAATGTCTTTTTAACATTTCAATTCTTTCATCATAAGTTGGTACATTTGGATCAGGTTCTTTTCCACTTTCTAAATACTCAACACATTCTCTTATTAACCAAGGATTTCCTAAAACTCCTCTACCAATCATAACAGCATCACAACCAGTTTCATCTAACATTTGTTTTGCTAAATAACAACTAGTTACATCACCATTACCAATGACAGGAATATTAACAGCTTCTTTTACTTGTTTAATAATAGACCAATCAGCTTTTCCTGAATAACCTTGAGAACGAGTTCTTGCATGAATAGCTATTGCTGAAGCTCCTGCTTCTTCAATTTTCTTAGCAACTTCAACTGCATTAATATGATTTTCGTCCCAACCACTTCTTATTTTAACTGTAACGGGAACACTAACTGCATTGACTACAGCTTCAACTATTTCTTTAATCTTTTCAGGATTTTTAAGTAAAGCAGAACCGGCTTGTGCCCTAACTGCAACTTTAGGAACAGGGCATCCCATATTAATATCAATAATATCAGGATGCATTACTTCCTCAATCTTTTTAGCAGCTGTTACAAATGATTCTTTATCAGCTCCAAATATTTGTTGAACAATAGGTCTTTCCATCTCATCCATCTTAAGTAAATCTAATGTTTTTTCATTACCAAAAGTGATAGCTTTATCCGAAACCATCTCAGCATAAATTAATCCAGCACCCATTTCTTTAATAATCTTTCTATAAGATGTATTAGAAATTCCAGCCATTGGTGCTAAAACTATTCTATTTTTAATTTCAACATTACCTATTTTCCACATAATATTCACCTGTTTCTATTTAATTTTAAAAGTTAAATATAAAAAATACTAGATTATTTAATCATAAAAACAAAAATAAAACTAGGTTTACCTAGTTTATTTCTTTAAATCAAGAAGAATTAATCTATCCTTTTTTACTTGATAAGCTTTCTCAGCTAACTCTAAAATAGGCCTATCACTTCTTATACTATCAGAATAACTTTCCATAACTTTATAGTTATTATATTTTTCATTAAGTCTTCTTACTTTTTCAACATCATGGCAATTAATTCCATCATACTTACCAGTCTTAGGATCAACTTTACTAGCCATCATATCCTTAACGCCTAATCTTTTACAAATTGGCTTAAGTAAAAATTCAGGCGAAGCACTTATAACAATGTCATCATTATGTTTTCTATCAATATAATATTTCTTTATATTCTTTTCATGAGTATCCCAAAACTCATTAAGTAATTCATCATTGATTTCAATAAATGTGAATACTTTATAAAAAGTTTGTTTCATTGTAGTCTTACTTATAATTCTTAATCCATAAAGAGTTAAATAAATAATCATTACAAATAGCCAAAGAATTGTAATAGGTTTCTTTTTAAATATAAACTTAAAGAAATCTACAGTTGAATCACCATCATAAATTGTTTCATCAAAATCAAATAAATTAATCTTTATCATTATTACCTCTATTATGTTCAAATAAAATATCTGTCTTAAATATTAATACAATAAATAATAGTAATAATATCCCATAAATTAAGATACTAATCAAGTTATCACCTAATGTATAAAAGATAGAAACAGAAGCAAATAATATATTAATAGCATACATAATTAATACTGTAATTCTAGTTGAATGAGTATTCTTAAGCAATTGATGATGTAAGTGTTCCTTATCAGCATCACCAATACTCTTACCCTTAAGCAATCTTCTACCCATCGCTAGTAATGTATCTAAGATAGGTACAAATAAAAGTAACATAGGAATAATTAATGAAGTAAGTGTTGCTGTCTTAAATCCCATAAGAGCAATAACACTAATAATATATCCTAAGAACATACTTCCAGTATCACCCATAAATACAAGCGCAGGACTAAAGTTATATATTAAGAATCCTAAGCAAGCACCAAATAGAATTAAACATAAAATAACATCTAATCCACCAAGGTTTTGCATTATAAATCCTAATATTGCAATTGTAATAAAATATATCGAAGAACATCCAGCCGCTAAACCATCTAAACCATCAGTTAAATTAATTGCATTAGTAATAGCAATTATAAAAAGAACAGTTAATGGATAAGTAAGTAATCCAAATTGGAAGAAATGCCCAAATATTTGCATATCTTTAAATACTAAGCCACCATATACAGTAACTATTAAAGCAGCAATAATTTGTCCAAGCAACTTCCATTTTGGACTTAATGGTTTAATATCATCACAAATACCTGTTATAACAACAATAAATCCACCAATAAGCACAGCAAGCATTTGATCACTCTTTGGAGCAAACATCATATAACCAATTAAGAATGAAACAAAGATAGCAATTCCACCCATCGTAGGAATTGGTTTATTATGTACTTTTCTCTTTCCATCTGGAACATCAACTGCCCCAACATGTTTAGCAAACTTAATTGATAATGGAGTCAAAATAACACTTAATGCAAAAGTAATAATTATAATATATAAAACATTATGACCATTTATAAATAAATTTAGTGGATTCATTATATATACACCTCATAATCATTATAAATAAAAATAAATAAAAAAGGAACAAAAACTTGTCCCTTATTAAAACTAAAAAATGGTGATCTGTATGGGATTCGGACCCATGAATGTAACCTTGAGAGGGTTATGTGTTAAACCACTTCACCAACAGACCAAGAACAATATAATAATAACATTTAAATCTATTTATAACAAGAAAAAAAAGAATGTAAAAACATTCTTATTTAGTTAAAGTTCTAGTTTTAGGTTTAGCTTGTAAAACCATATTACCAGCAACTACAACTTCATTACTTAATATGGAAGCATTATCGATAAGTTCATGCCTTTCAGAATCACTTAATACTTCATCAATAATAGGTTCTTCTCGTTTTATATCAAGAGTAACTTCATTTTCTTCCTTAGGACAAATAATACTATCAATGATTTTATATCTTTCATCTTCCAAAGTTTCTCTTTTCTCTTCAATTTCTTTAAAATTATTTTTAGCTTCTTCTAACTTATCACAATTTTTTTCTCTTATATCTCCAAGAATACCAGAAATTGTATCATTAATCTCAATAAGAGAAACAGGAACTGCACCACCAACTAAAGCAAAAACAATAACAAAAAAAGTATTACTAAATAAATGATATCCTAATCCAGAGGCAACTAATCCAGAGATAATTGAATAAACTACGCGATGATTATATAAAAAAAACGAAATCTCATCTAATATATCTTCAAAAAGCTTAAATCTTTTATACTTTCTATCAATTTTATCTATCATCTTTTTATACTTTGTTTCAAATAAATCAATATTTTCTAATGCAGCATTAATTCTATATAATTTATCTTCCATAATAATACCTCATATTTTTCCTTTGAATTAAGGTATATACTATCATTTAATATTTTTAATGTCAAAAAAAGAATCTAAATAGATTCTTTATATTATGAACTAAAACAATAAAATCAAA
>JAILLM010000138.1 GCA_024693165.1 Bacilli bacterium
GTTGGAAATCAAAACTTTGATAATTGGAGCAAAGAATTCGACAAATTAAAGATTGATGAAAAAACAGTTATTATTGCTCACAGTATTGCACCAATATTTGTGTGTAAATACTTAATAAGCAAAAAGATTAAAGTAAGAAAACTAGTATTTGTATGTGGATTCAATAACTTTTTAGGAATTGATCCAGACTTTGATGCAGTAAATGAATCAATGTTTACAGATGATCTTCAAGAGATTAAAGATTATTGCCCAGAGATTATTTGTTATTATTCAGATAATGATCCATATGTAAAATTTGATGTTGAAAAAGATTTTGCGGATACAATTGCAACAAGACAATATATAATCAAAGATGGTGGACACATTAATGCAGAGAGTGGATATACTGAATTTGAAGAAATATTAAAAGAACTAATATAAATAAAGTAATTGGAGGTTATAACAATGGATGTATGGGAAAAGATGTACGAAGCTGCAAAGCAAGAGTACCATCCAGAAGAAGTTTCACCATTTATTACAGCACATCATGTTGTAGCTGCTGTTGAAGCAGAAAATGGAGAAATATATACAGGATTTTGTATTGAAGGTGCAAGTGGCGTAATGAACTTATGTGCAGAAAGAGTAGCTGTACTTGATATGTATAAACATTCTGGACAAACAGTTGTTAAGAAAATAATTGCGTTTAGAACAACTCCACCTAATGGTCCTGATAGAGGAATGCCATGTGGAGCATGTCGAGAATTTTTGCTACAACTTGATGAGAAAAATAAAGATACTGAAATTATGTATGACTATGAAAATAGAAAAACATATAGACTAGAAGAACTTGTTCCACATTGGTGGGGATATAGAAGATATAGAGAAGCAGAAAAAAATCAATAAAGGATTTTTATATGAAGATTATTGATTTAAAAGATAATAAAGAATATCTTAGAGAATCTATTAAGCTATGCAGTCTAGAATGGGGCGAGCCAAAGACTGATAGCGAGATGGAAGAATATATTAATAATAAAGAAAAGAGAATTCTAGAAGGTGATAAAGTTATTAGCATTTTAGGATTAGTTGATGAAGATACAATGATAGGATTTATTTCTTTATTCAAATATGAAGATGATATAGAATCTTCGTTAACACCTTGGTACGCTACAATGTACGTAAAACAAGAGTTTAGAGGTAAAGGATATTCTAAAGTTTTAAATGAAGAAATTTTAAAAGAAGCGAAGAGATTAGGTTATAAAAAAGTATATCTAAAATCTGAATTAGTAAATTACTATGAAAAGTTTGAAGCAAAACATATCGAAGATTTAGATAACGGAGAAAAACTATATTACATAGAATTATAAACATAAGAGGAGAATAACATGTACATAAAAGAATACTTAGAGCAATTTAAAGATGAAAGAGTAAAATTATTTGTAGATATGGATGGAGTAATTGCAGATTACATATTTGGTTCGCCTAAAGACTTTGATAAAAAGAGACCTTTATATGACAGTATAAAGAAATTAGAAGAAGTATCTAAAATATCTAACATTGAATTATATATTTTCTCAGTAACAAGATATTCAGAAGGCTTAGAACAAAAGGACGGATGGTTAGATAAATATGCACCATTCTTTAAGAAAGAAAATCGAATAGTTATTTCTAGAGAAGCAAACGGAATGAAAGAGACAGCAAAATTAAAAGCAGAGTACTTAAAGAACTTTAAAAGGGATGGTAGTAAAATGATTCTTATAGATGATGATCCAAGAGTCTTAGTTGCAGTAAGTAATAAAAATGAGGATGTAATTCTTTTAAAAGATACGGTTTTAGTGGATTAGGAGATATTAATGATTAACATTAGAGAGAATGTAAATAATGTAGAAGAATTCAATTATTTATATGATGCAGTTGGTTGGGGACATTATGATGAAGCGATTTCTCAAATTGCATTAGATAACACATTTTATTCTGTTTCAATTTATGATGATGACAAGATTGTAGGATATGGTAGATTAATCGGAGATCAAATTTGCTTTATATATGTGCAAGATGTAATGGTTGTTCCAGAATATCAAGGACAACAAATTGGGACATATATTATGAAAATATTAGAAGATAAGATTCGTGAGATTAAAGCGGTAAATCCAGATGTCAGAGTTTACTTAGGAAGTTCTAAAGGAAAAGAAGAATTCTATAAGAAATGTGGATACATTACAAGAGAAGAAGCGGACTTAGGCGCAGGAATGATACTTAAAGGAGAAGAATAAAAATAATGAGTATAGATGCATTTAAAAGTTATTACAGCGAAGGAAAAATAAATTTAGAAAAAAAGATAAATGATTTTAATGATGAATTAATAAAAGAAGAAAATAGTTTTTTAAAAGAAAATTTAGAATATTTTAAAAACTTAAACTCAAATGGAAAGTTAGTAAGAGGAACATTAGTAAATTTAGGATACAACTTGTTAAAAGATGGCGATTATAGTTATGATTTAGCACTAGCGTATGAGGTGTTTCAAACAGCGATACTAATCCATGATGACATTATCGACAATGACAATAAGAGAAGAGGAGTAGAAACAATTCATTATATAAATGATGAAAAATACAAGAAATACTCTTCTGAATCAAAACATCTAGGCGACAGTATTGCTATATGTATAGGTGACTATGGTTTATATAAATCAAATGAAATAATTTCTAAAGCTTATGAG
>JAILLM010000020.1 GCA_024693165.1 Bacilli bacterium
TACTATATATTCAATATCTATGTTATAATGATATAAAGGAATGGTAAGAAATGAAGAAGAATAAGATATTATTTATTATACCTGCATATAACGAATCTCAAAATATTGAAAAAGTTCTAAAAGATATTAAGAAAAATGTTAATTATGCAGATATATTAGTTATTAATGATTGCTCAAAAGATAATACTGCTGAGATAGTTAAAAAGAATGGGGTTAAATGCATTACTAATGTATTTAACATGAAATATGCTAGAGCTGTTCAAGTTGGTATAAAATATGCTAGAGATAATGATTATGATTATGTTATTCAAATGGATGCTGATGGTCAACATTTAGCTTCAGAAGCAGAAAAACTATATAAAGAAATAAAGAAAAAGGAAACAGATATTGTAATAGGATCTAGATACTTAGTTGATATGGGATATCCTTGTCCTTTATTTAGAAGATTAGGTACTAAGTTTTTTTCTGGATTAATTAAGTTATTTACTGGAAAGAAAATTGCAGATCCTTTATCCGGTTTTCAATGTTTGAATAAAGATGTAATTAACTATTATGCTGGATGTGGTAATTATCCTGAATTTCCTGATGCTAATTTAGTAATTGAAATGTTATTAAAAGGATATAAGATTTGTGAAGTTCCTGTTAAAATGAAATTAAGAGAAACAGGGGAGTCGATGCATGGTGGTATTTGGAAACCAATCAAGTATATGATTACCCAATTTTATATTTGTGTAGTTTTAGTTATTAAGTATGCTGGTAAAAGGAGAGTGAAATAATGAAAAATATATTTTTTGTAATTGCATCTATAATTATTCTTTTATATATGTTTATTTCAATTAGAAAAAATAAATTAGATGTAACTCAATCTTTTATATGGATAATATTTTGTATTGTATTATTAATTCTTTCCATTTTTCCAAAGTCTTTAGATTGGTTGGCTAAAATTATAGGTGTAGAGTATCCACCAGCTTTATTTTTAACTATAGCATCAGTTATATTATTTGTTATGAATTTTATTCAATCAAAAATGATTGTTGATTTAGAAAAAAAAGTTGTGGATTTAGGACAAGAATTAAGTATTTTAAAAAGCGAAGGAAAGGTTGATGAAAGGGAAGAATAATTTAAGGGAAAATTTTATATGGAATCCTATAGGCATATCTTGCTATTCATTTTCTTCTTTATTTCCTTTGATAATTGTTACAAGAACAAATGGAGTAGATGAAGACGAAAAATTTACATATGCTTTTTTCTTTCAACAATATTTATATATAGCGCTTTTTTATAATCGTGAATATCAAATATTAAAATTACATCGTTAGTAATTTTTATGTTATTTATTACAGTATATATATTCAATAAACAAAAAACAATGGAGGTTAGTATGAAAAAAAATAATGTTAAGTTAAGTATTATTGTTCCTTGTTATAAGGTAGAAAAATATTTACCAAGATGTTTAGATTCTTTAGTTAATCAAACACTTGATGGAGTTGAAGCAATATGCATCAACGATGGTTCACCCGACAATTGCTTAAAGATATTAAAACAATATAAGAAAAAATATGGTGATAAAATTATAATTATTGATAAAAAAAATGAAGGTGTTTGGAGAGGCAGAATGGATGGAATTAAAAAAGCTAAAGGTGAATTTATTGGCTTTGTTGATTCTGATGATTATGTAGCTTTGGACTATGCTGAAAAGTTATATAAAGCAGCAAAAAAAGAAAAAGCAGATATTTCTTGTTGTGGTTTTGATAGAATTGACATGGATACAGAAAAACTATATTCTAGAGAGATGACTAAGTTTAGACATAAATCATTTAACATTCAAGAAAATTCTGGATTATTACTTGAAATTAATACTGCCCCATGGAATAAAATATATAAAGCAGAGTTATTAAAGAAAATGCATGATTTAGAAAATGTTCCAAGAGTATTAGATGATATGATGTTTTTACAATTAATCTATATTAATAGCAAGAAAATGACTTTTATAAATGACTCGCTTGTTTACTATATGGTTAGAAAAGATTCAATAATTAATACTGTTAAAAAAGAATTAATTCCAGGTGTATATGAAGCAATGAAAGAAGTTAGGTCAATATATGAAAAAGAGAATCCTAATATGCTTGAATATGTTGATGCAAATGCATTCTTACATTTAGGTATTTCTTTTATGTATAGATTATCTGAAGATAAGAATCTTGATTTTAATAATGCGCTTAAAGAAAATACATTATTCTTAAATAAATATTTTCCTGGGTGGAAAAATAATCAATATATTAAGCATTCATATGTTAGAAAGAATAATGGATCTAATAAAAAATTATGGATTGTTAGATGGGTATATAAATTACATATGTTTAAACCGTTTTTAGCAACATATAAATTTATGATTAATCACATTGGTGTTGATATTAAATGGTAGATATAGAAAAATAAAAGGGGTTGAAACCATGAAGAAAAAAAGAAGCATTTCTGCTAACGTTTTATTTAATCTTATTTATCAGTCTTTAACTGTAATAATGCCGTTGATTATTACTCCATATTTATCAAGAGTAATTGGTTCTGAAGGAATAGGAATTAATGGTTATACTTTGTCTATAGTTACATATTTTGTTCTTATTGGTTCATTAGGAACTGCTATGTATGGGCAAAAAGAAATAGCTAAAGTTGAAGATGATAAAGAAAAATACACTTATAAATTTTGGGAAATATTAATTATTAGAGTTGTAATGACTTTAATATAAATGTTAGTATTCTATTTTTCTTTTTGTATTAATAATAATTATTCATTATATTATAAAATCTTTTTACTATACATGATTGCATATTCATTAAATATTTCATGGCTTTTTCAAGGCTTAGAACAATTCGATAAAATTATAGTAAGAAATATAATAGTAAAACTTCTAAGTATATTTGTTATATTTATATTTGTTAAAAATCAAAATGATTTGTGGAAATATATTTTAATTTTCTCTTTATCTGAGTTTTTTGGAAATATATCATTATGGTTGTATCTTCCTAGTAGGTTAGTAAAAATTGATATTAGAAAATTAAAGTTTAAATATCATTTTTTACCCACTGTTATGATGTTTTTACCTCAAGTCGCTATTCAAATTTATACAGTTTTAGATAAAACTATGGTTGGTTTGTTAACAAAAGACATGAATCAAGTAGGATACTATGAACAAGCGCAAAATATTGCAAAAGCTGTTCTAGTTATTATGTCTTCTGTACAAGTTGTTATGAATTCCCGTGTAGCAAATGCAAACGCAATAAAAGATAAAAAAGAAGTAAAAGAGTGTCTTAGAAAGTCCTTTGAATTTGTTTGGCTTTTTGGAATACCTTTAATGTTTGGATTAATTGCTTGTTCAAGTAATATAGTTCCATGGTATTACGGTCCAGGTTTTGATTCAGTAAAGCCATTATTGATTTCATCTTGCCCATTAATAATTGTAATAGGCTTAAATGGTATTACCGGAATAGTATATTTAATTCATACTGATCAACAAAATGCATTTACTAAATCTGTTGTTATTGGTGCTTTAACGAATATTGTATTCAATTTCATTTTAATTAATCTAATTGGTACAATTGGAGCAACTATATCTTCCGTAATTGCTGAAACTGTAATTTTTGTATTACACTTTAAATATATAAAGAAAATATATAATATATATGATATTTTTAAACCATGTGTAAAACCAATAGTTAGTGGTTTAATTATGTTCGTTATAGTTTATTTTGCATCATTACATTTATCTCCAAGTATATTACATACATTTTTACTAACAATTCTTGGAGCAACTGTATACTCATTATTTATTTATTTGATGAAATATAAAATGTTTATGGATG
>JAILLM010000067.1 GCA_024693165.1 Bacilli bacterium
AAAGGAAATTTTTGATTACAGTATGTATTCTTTATTTAAGAATTTTGATAATTATACAAGAGTAATGAGAACAATAAGAAAGAATAATAAAGCTATTGAAAACTTTAATAAACTAAATGAATATATTAAGAAATCCGCTAAGTTCTCAATTGATGAAGATTCATTTGTTAAATCAATTATTTCTACTATCGAAGGACTAGATGATTCAGTATTAAATGTAGATACTTATTTAGAAAGTGAAATAGAAAAAGATAAGAAACGTGTAGGTATTTATGCATTAAGTCATGATGATATAATGACTGCATCAAACACAATGAGAAGAATAGATTCACAAATGGAAAAATTAGATAATTATATTACTATTGCTGAAGAAAAGAGTAAAAATATAATTAATACTACAAATGAATCTGAATTGAAAATAAAACAAGCAACAGAATTATCTATTATAGAATTAAAAAAATATAGAAGTACTCTAGAAAAAGAATTAAAGAATCTTTTAGAGCAACACCTAGAAAATGTAAAAATTGAAATTAATAATAAAGCAGATACTGTATTTAGTGAAATACTAAAGAAATATCAAGAACAACTTGAAGAGTTTAGAATAGTATCTAAAAACTTATCTATTCAAAGTACTAGAGAGTTAACTTTATTAAAAGAAGAAACTGATAAGAGTTTAAATGAATTAAGAGAATATGTTCATAATAATCCAGAACTAAAATCTGCATTAACTCAAGCTGAAGAAAGTGCAGCTGTTAGAGATAAATTATTAGAAATAATAAAAGTAGAACAAGAAAGACCAGTAGATACTTCAGAAGAAAAAATAGTAAGAGGAATTAATAGAATAGTTGTTCCTAATACTAAAAAAGTTGAAATACCAGATTCAGTAGTAACACAAAGTAATGTTCAAATTATAAAACCATATGCATTTAAGAATGCTAAAGATTTTGCAAAAGTTATGAGAAACATTGAAAAACAAATAGCTTTAGGTGAAAGTAATGGTGGAATTTATCATAAAAAGATTAAAGAACTTCTTGCTTGTTTAATGGTAGGAGATTGGCCATATATGTATGGACCATCAGGAGCAGGTAAAGGACATACTGTTCGTCAAGTTGGATCACTTTTAGGTCAAAAAGTAATTGATGCTGGTAAGATTGGAGATGTACCATCAGTTATAGGTTATATTGATCCTCAAGGAAGATTTAGAGCTCCTTCAGCATTAGAAGCAGTAGTAGATGGTTGTCTAGTATTTTTTGATGAATTTGATAATGGTAATCCAGATACAAGAGTTGCTTTAAATACAATGTACTCTAATCTAAGAGATAAGATTACAGATCCATCAAGTGATCAATATATTAGATTTGCTCAAGAAATAGATGTTCCTATTAATCCTAACATGAGAATGATTGCAGCAGGTAATACTGATGGTAACGGTAGTGATCGTCAATATACTGATAGATATCCAATTGATGAATCAATAAAAGAAAGATTAAAATATATTTATTTTGATTATGATAATAGAGTAGAACAACATATTTTAAAAGACTATAAAGATTGGTATGAATTCTTCATTAACTTTAGAAATGCATGTATTGAATATGCTAAATCTCAAGGTGATGAAAACGCTCAAGGTAATGTAAGTACAAGAGATGCATCAGATATTAATAGAGATATCAATTTAAATGCGAAAGAATTAGATGATATGATGAATCAATATTTCGTTCAATCAAAAGAATCTGATTATAGAAATGCATTAGCAAGACAAATTGCCAAAGTATATAATATTGAATATAATCAAGAATATGACGACTATCATGGAACTTTAAGTGAAGCAGATGGATTAGTACTTGCAAAACAATTTGTTACTAGATGTAATAAAGGTATCAAGGGATAATCATGAGTTTATATGATTTGTTAGAAGACTTTCTTAAGTTTATAGGATATCACCATTTAGAACCACTTCCAACTGACAAACTTATAGATTCTAAAGACGAACCGACTAAGAAAAAGGTGAATAAAATGTCTAATAGAGAGAGATTTCCTAATATAGTATTAGAACCAGAAGTAAAAACAATCCAAGGTGAAGAATATACTGTATATAAATTTAGATTTCAAGGACTAAGTGATGTTTATAATTACTTAAAAAGCGATCCTATTATAAATAGAAAAGTATTTGGTATAAGAATATCTAGTACTTTCGGTTCTAGTGGATTTGCAGGTATGAAATATGACGATGCTTTAGAACAATTAATTAATTATAATGATCCAAAATATAAAGAATTCTTAACTTTGAGTACTAAGACTAAAGTTAAAAATTTAAAAATAGGTGGAGTATTTAAAACTGTTAATAGTGTTGCAGGTGGAACAGTAAGACCTGAAGCAATTGCAACTGGAGACCCTTATGTTTATAGAACAACAAGATTATATAAAATAGATAAATCAGTAAATTTATATGCAAATGCTTGCTATGTTTGGGATACTTCTAGATCTCAAGTTTATAATAGAGCAGTCATACTAACTAATATAATTCATGCACTTGAAGAACAAGGTATAAAAGTAAATGTAAATGTTTTTGAAGCAGCACGTAAATATGATGAACTATTAGAAATAGAATTAAATATAAAGAAGAATGGTAGAGGTACAAACTATCAAGCTTTATATAGATCTTTATGTAATGTAGAATTCTTAAGAAGACTTATGTTTAGAGTTCTAGAAACATCAGATGTTAAAAATAATTGGAAAGAAGGATATGGTAAACCTTGTGGAGAAGAATTCATGAGAGATTACTATAAACTTAATAAAGATGATATTTATTTTGGTGAACCAAGTGAATTAGGTATCAATGGTAAAGATATCGGGGAAGATTTTGAAAATGCTATTAATAAATTAGAACTTCAAAATGTAATTGATGTTCCAAAAGCAAAAAAGAGAATTAGAGAAAGTATAAAAACTATTTAAAGATGATATCAAAGAATTAGGATATATGTTACATGATGTTCCTATAAGATACATGTATTATTTAAAGAAAGACATAGATATTAATGATATTAAAGTACAAACTGAAGAAGTAGAGTTTGTTAAATATATGACTATTGATGAAATTAATGAAATAATAAAAAGTGATTTAATGACTAAATCACATGCAATTCAATTTAATGAAATGATTAAAAGAAAAAAACTTGTAAGATAAACTTACAAGTTTTAATTTACATAAATGTTAATAATAATCCCCAAATGAATACGAATATACCACCAACAATTAGTATCCATCCATAAGGAAGAATAAATATACCAGCAATGATTAAGAACGTTGCAAGTAACATGAATAAAACAAAGAATATACCATTAGAAACTTTTCTAGATTCTTTTTCTTTTCTTAATTTTCCATAATCATTGAAATCGTAATCCATGTGTTTAATTCTTTTTTCAATCTTTCTTTCAATATCTGTTTTAATATTTGTACTTCTCATATAAACCACTACCTTACAATAAATATAATATATAAATGTGGTTTTGTAAATTAAAAAAAGAAGTTTAATTTACTTTGAACTTCTTTTTCTATACAATTCAGGATAACCAAAATCGCCAGTAATGACAATTCTATCACCAGAACCTTGAACAATTATATTATTGTCATAAAACTCTATATTACTTAATGTAATTCTTTTTGAATTATCTACAGTAACTTCACTAATAATACTTTCACAGTATTCTCTAAATTCTTTTAGGAATGATTTTCGCTCTTTAAAGTCCTTTATTGAATCAATTATATCAACGTATTCTTCTAATACTTCTGAAGAATAAATAGCAAGTCTATCATCCTCAGGTATAACAATTAATCTTTCTCCAGCTTCTGCACAAGTGAACTTAGGTAAGTATAATCTCTTTTTATCATCTACACTTGTATTAGAATAACCAATAAGTACTTTATCTCCAAACATTTTACATCCTCCAAAACCTTAATAATTATTCTAACATACACCTGTATTTGTAAGCAATAAAATGTTATGATTGATATAGGTGATAGTATGAGTAATAAGAGATCAGATTATTTAAATTGGGATGAATACTTTATAAGTATTGCAAAATTATCTGCATTAAGAAGTAAAGATCCTAATACTCAAGTTGGATGTTGTATTGTATCTGAAGATAATAGAATTTTATCAGTTGGATATAATGGAGCACCTAATGGATTTGATGATGATAAATTTCCTTGGGATAGAGAAGGAGATAGATTAAACACTAAATACATGTATGTATGTCATAGTGAAGTAAATGCTATTCTAAATTACAGAGGAAATAAAAAAGATTTCGAAGGATCTAAAATTTATGTTAGATACTTCCCATGTAATGAATGTGCAAAAGCAATCATTCAATCAGGAATAAAAGAGGTAATTTATTCTTTTCCATACAATCATGGTAATCATTCTGAAGAGATGGAAGCATCAATTAGAATGTTTAATGAATGTGGTGTAAGTTATAGAAAATTTGAACCGACTAATAGAAAAGAAATAACATTAGAATTGGAGGGGTAATATGAAATTTTGTGGACATTGTGGTAAGTCCATAGAAGAAGATGTTAAGTTTTGCCCTTACTGTGGAAAAGGTAATAAAAAGAAAAAACATATGCTTTTATATTTTATATTAATGGTAATGATTTTTATTCTTTTTGATATAGGATCTAAATTAATTTATAGTAGCTCTTATTCAATAATCTCATTATCTAAATATGGTAGTTATATTATCCTTGAATCTATTTGGGCATTAACTGTATTTGTAATGTTGTTATGGGCAGGTAATGCATATATATTTCATTGGAAAAAAGTACCAATAAGAAAATCTTTTTCTTTAGCATTACCACCAGTAGTAATAGCTATTATTATGTTCTTAACAAATTTTACAGAAGCAGTTTCTTATAATCTTGTAGATGTTTTAGGATTAGCACTATATTGTTTTGCAATTGGATTAACTGAAGAATTTCTTTGTAGGGGATGGCTATTAACAGAGTTTATTGAAAGATATGGTTATGATCATAAACATGTTAAGTTATCAGTATTAGCAAGTGCATTAATCTTTGGTTGTATGCATTTTACAAATATCTTCGCAGGACAAACATTCTTTGAAACAGTAATGCAAGTAATTCAAACCGCAGGTATGGGTTACTTACTTGGAACAGTATTTTATAGAACAAGAAATATTTGGTCAGTAGTATTTATCCATGCATTTTATGATTTCTCATTAATGCTTACAGAAATAGGTAGATTTGCAGTTTGCACAGGTACAGGTGAAACAGAATCACAATTAACTACAATTATAGTATCTGTATTACTAGCAGTTATTTATTTTGCACTTGGTGAATTCAATCTACGAAAAACCAAAACTTATGATTTATTACCAGATGTAAAAGAATTGACTGAAAAAGATATCGCTGATTCAAAAAGAACTACTAAACTATGTAGATTAATTGTTGAAATAAGTTTTGCTGCAATCATGGTTACAAATTATGTAACGCCTGATGTTCAAATTAAAGAATGCAAACCTTATCCAACAAAATCTATAAGTGGTAATTATTCAATTAAAAGAGTTTACTATAAAGAATATGAATATGTTGAAAGTAATACTGTAAGTCGCATTTATATTAAAGATGATAAGTTCTATAAACAAAATAAATATACTAAAGAGGAATCTGAACTAACTAGTTCTAAGAATGACTTAATTGTAATTCATAATGAAACAAATAATATCTTAGCTTATTATGATAAAGAAAATAATAAAATACATTATGAAAAGAATACATTTATATTAGGTGATAATCCAATAATAATAGATTATCCAGTTCCTCAACTTGAAAGTTTTGGAGTAATAGAATTGGAGAGTGGAGAAGAATATGTCTTCTTTACTTCTAAAGATATTCCATATGGAATGATTGATAGTGATTCAGTTCTTTATGAAGTTTCATTTGATGATTAAAAAGACTAAGAATTTTTCTTCTTAGTCTTTTTCTTTGCTTTTACAGCTTCTTTTTGTTCGTATTTGATTAGTTCACTTTCTTTTTTAAAGAAGTTAGCGATTTTTTCTTCATATAATGAACCAAACCAATATTCATAACAAGTTTGAAAATCGAATTTAAATTTTTGAATAGCTTCAGAATCTTTAACTGTTATTTCTTCACCAGTTTCCATTTCACAATACGATCCATCATTATATTTTTGACATAAAATATATTTGGGAATGTTTAATTTATTAAATAACTTATCAAGTTTCTTATCTGATTTATTTTCAATTTTAGTTTTCTTTTCTTCATTATTATTAATTAAAACTTTTGAAACTTTTGTTATTTCTAGATTTCCAATTTCCGGAAACTTTTCATAAAGCATATCCTTTAGTCTTTTTCCATTAATTAATGTATTAGTATCATTAATAGGTATTAAAAAATATTCCATACGATCCTCCTTACAATTAGTATAACACATTCATATCTTTTAGAAATAAAATTATTTTAAATAATCAATAAAAGTTTTACTGGCAAATGTTAATAAATTATTTTTATTAGTTGCCAAGTATATATTTATATTTGGTATTCTATTATTTATATTTAATTCTTTTAGATTAGGGTAATTTCTTTTAGCTAAATCTATAATCGCAAATCCAATACCTAATCCTATGTTAGTGAATTCAGCGATTAATTCTTGACTAACAACTTCCATCTTAGGTATTAATTTAACATTATTATTAAGTGCGATTGAGTCTAATAATTTTCTACTATTAGATTCGCTTTTTTGAAGTATTAAAGGATATTTATTTAAATTTTCAAATATATTAATATTATCTTTATAATAATCTGGATTATAAATAAAACCTTGTTTTAATTCTTTTATCTTTTCTAAATTTAAATTAGTTTCTTTTATATTACTTTCATTAAATATAACAAAATCTAATTTACCTAATTTTAAACTATTAATTAAATTACTAGTTAAATCATTTGTTATTTGAATATTAATATGTGGGTAAGTTTTATGAAAATCTTTTATTACATCAATAAGTATTAATTTTGTTAGGGTAGTTGAACATCCAATTTTAATTTCTCCCTTAGATAAATCTTTAAAAGAAGTGAATTCATGTTCCGCGTTGTTAATAAGTTCTAACGCACCTTTAACATATTCATAAAACATTTTTCCTTCTTCAGTTAGTTCCATACCTTTATTACTTCTAAGAAATAATGTTCCACCTAATTGATCTTCTAACTTCTTTATTGATTGTGATATCGCAGGTTGAGAAATATGTAACTCTTCACTTGCTTTAGTCATATGTTTATTTTTAGCTACAACATAAAAAACTTTATATAATTCTAAATCTATATTCATTATAAGCACTCCTTATACCAAGTATAACATATATATATTATACTTATTATCAAAAATAACATATTATTAACTTGAAAAGGAGATTAATATGAATAAAGAATTAAATTTTGAGTACAATGAATTAAGAGAAAAATATTATGAGTTAAATAAAATATATTCAATG
>JAILLM010000115.1 GCA_024693165.1 Bacilli bacterium
AAAGCAAGAACATATGATACCCACATATTTTTAAAATAATTTTTCATAGATATTCTCCACTATAAATGTTTTTTCATTTGTTTAATTAAATTATTATTATCTTCTTCAGATTTAACAGCTAATCTTATATAATTTTTACCTTCAAAAGCATCTTTAGTTTTTAAATCTTTAATAAAAATGTTTTCATCAAGTAAATCAATAGCTAATTGAGTTGAATCATGTTCCTTCAAATCACACATAACAAAATTAGCTTCAGAATCATATACATCTATATTCAAAGTTTGTCTTAATTCATTAATAAATCTATTTCTTTCTTCATAAATTTTTTCGCATGAACTAGCATATTCTTTTTTATATAAATTAGCAATTTGTAGGAAATATTCTCCATAAGAATTTATATTCCATACAGATATATACTTTTTAATTTTTTTGATTAAATCCATATCACTAGAAGCTAGTACGCCTAATCTTACACCAGGAATTCCGTATGATTTGCTAATACTTTTTACAACAACTAAATTAGGATAATTAATCAAATCTTCATTATTAATTAAAGAATATTTATATTCAGGATTAGCAAAGTCAATAAATGATTCATCAAATATAACTCTTCTGTTTTGTTTTTTTGCTTGGTCTAAGATTTTAATAATATCTTCTCTTTTAATAAAAGATCCAGTAGGATTATCAGGATTAACAATTACAATTGCATCTTCTGTATTAAGTAATCTTTTAAATTCTAAAACATCATATCTATAATCATTTAAAGACATATCAATTTTGCTAATATTAGCTTTATCAAAACATCTAACATATTCATTAAAAACTGTAGATGTAACAGCCATATTACCTTCTTGGTTTTTACCTAAAGCATTAATCAATTCAGCAGCACCATTACCTACACATAAAAATTCTTCATTAGTATCATTAAATAATCTTGATGCATTTATACATTCGATAGATTGTCCTGAAGGATATTGAGTTAATAGGTCCCTAGATTCATAATTAATTTTATCTAACATCGCTTGTGGTGGATAATATGGATTAACTAAATAACAATAATCTATAAGATTATCAAATCTCCAATATCCTCCATATCTCTTTTGATAATTTTTTAGCTTTTCTTTACCAGACGAGAACAAACAATTAGTTATATCATAATCTTGAGCGTCATCAATTTCATACCATTTTATATCAGAAGCATCTAATGCTTTTAAATCGCTTCTTGATAAGTGAGAAATAATCTTTAAAACTAATTCATAGTATTCATTTTCACCATAAGCCTTTATATAAGCATCTAAGAAAGGAACAAAAACATCTCTAGAGAATTCTTTAGAAAATTTATAAATATTAATTGTTTTAAAATATTCATCTATTTCATCAAAATTAAAATCTTTCTTTTCAATAAATTCTTTTATATTGTTTTCATTTCCTAATTTAACAACAGTTCCGTCCATCCATTGTTTATATTTTGCAACAGAAACTAAGTTTTTTTCTTTAGAATCCACCATTCTTTTTATTAAATCATAATCATAAATCAAATCGGATTCTAGCATAATAGTATCATCCTTAATTAACTCATCTTTTGCAAGATATAAAGAATAGATATTATTTGTTTTATTATATATATCATTATCGATAAATGTAAAATTCATTTGCTTAACAATTGGATTTTCACATTCTTCCAATAAAAATTTTTTTAAGTTATCTCCTTTATATCCGATAACAATTGTAAAATCATTAATTCCTGCTTCGTATAATGCTTCACAAGCTCTTTCAATCAAAGATTTATCACCAATTTTTAACATACATTTTGTATTTCCTGCAGTATATCTTCCAAGTCTTTTTCCCATTCCTGCGGCTAACATTAATGCTTTCATTTAAACCCTCCTAAAAATATCATCATTTTCTTTATTATACTACAAAAATTTAGTTTAATAAAAAAAACTTATTTCTAATAAAAAAATAACGTTTAACTAAACGCTATTTTTTTATATTATAAGTATCGAAAGCTGATTTAATTACATCATCCATATCATAGTACTTATATTCAGCAAGTCTTCCGCCAAATATAACATTCTTTTCTTTTTTAGCTAACTCTCTATATTCATCAGCTAACTTATTATTCTTATCGTCATTTACAGTGTAATACTTTTCCATGCCTTTTTCATAATCAGCTGGATATTCATATGTAACTACAGTTTTAGAACTAGTTGAATCAAACTCAAAATGTTTATGTTCAATTACTCTAGTATAATCAACTTCATGTCCTGTGTAATTAACAACAGCATTTCCTTGATGATTTACTTCATCTATGATTTGAGTATCAAATCTTAATGATCTCCAATCAAGCTTTCCGAGTGAATAATTAAAGTATTCATCAATCGGCCCAGTATAAACTATTTTCTTTGCTATTTTTTTATATTCATCTACATTATCAAAATAATTAGTATTAAGTTTTACTTCAATACCATCTAACATGTTTTCAACAAGTTTAGTGTAACCTCCAATTGGAATACCTTGATACTTATCATTAAAATAATTATTATCATATATTAATCTAACAGGTAATCTTTTAATAATAAATGCAGGAAGTTCAGTACATTTTCTATTCCATTGTTTTTCTGTATAACCTTTAATTAATTTTTCATAAATAGTTCTACCAACAAGAGAAATAGCTTGTTCCTCCAAATTAGAAGGTTCTTTTCCATCCATTTCTTTCTTTTCTTCTTCAATATGTCTCATAGCATCTTCAGGAGTGAACACATCATTCCATATCTTGCTAAAAGTATTCATGTTGAAAGGTAAATTATATATTTCATTACCAATTCTAGCTACTGGTGAATTAGTATATCTATTAAATTCAACAAATGAATTTACATAATTCCAAACATCTTTATAATCAGTATGGAAGATATGTGCTCCATATTTATGAACTTGAATGCCTTCTACTTCTTCAGTATAAATATTACCAGCTACATGATTTCTTCTATCAATAACTAAAACTTTCTTTCCATCTTTATGTGCTAAATTAGCAAATGTTGCTCCAAATAGTCCAGCACCAACTATAACATAATCATACTCTTTATTCATTTTATCCTCCTATATTTTTAGAATATCAACCTTACATATTTTATCTAAATATTCTTTAAACTCTTTAATTTCATTATCTTGAATATCTTCAAATTGAGTAATACTCCTATCAAGAACTCTATACTTTTTTTCGCCAAGATTATGCAATTTAAATATTTCAACTTTGTTAGGTCTATATTTATGTAAAAATTCACGATATTTATCTTTATTAGTTAATACATATTCTTTTGAAACCGGAATTCTAATTAAAATATTCTTTTTATCATAATTATCAAATAAAAAATCAATATTCTCTAAATATATATTAAGATCATTTTTTAATACATTTTTAGCTAAATTGTTATCTAAAATTTTCAAATCAGTAATAATGTAATCTGCATATTGTATAGCTTTTTTAACACTCTTATTCGAAACATATAGAGATGTTTCAAAACAAATATTAATTTTTTCATTTTTTAATTTTTTCAATAAAGGTTCAAGTTTATCGATCCATAAAAGAGGTTCGCCGCCGGAAAACGTAACTCCTCCTCCGTTTGAATAATATACTTTATCTTTAATTAAATCGTCATATAACTCACTTAGTGTTATTTCATAGCCAAATGTTCCATATTCATCATTTTCTTCATCATAGTATTTTTCAATATAACTATTTATATTTTCTGGATTTGCACACCATGGACATTTTAAACTACATCCCTTTAAAAATACTGTAGTTCTAATTCCTTCTCCGTCACTTAAAGAAAAATGTTGAATATTCGATATTATAATCTTATTGTCCATATTTTTCTTCGCTTTCAATCGTTCTTTTAATTATTAGATCTTTATAATTATTTGGTAAGTCATTAAAATATGCGCTAAATCCCCATACTCTTACGATTAAGTTTGGATATAATTTAGGATTCTTTCTTGCTTCAATTAATGTCTTACTACTAACAACATTCATTTGCATTTCAAAAAAGTTATTCTTTGTACTTAATAAAATAAAATCAGTAAATTTATCTATATTGTTTTCTAAGAAACTAGGATTAATAATAAAATCGATTACATTTCCATTAAATCTATTTTTAGTATAATTCAATTTTCCAGCAAAATTAAATAAAGAAGTATAAGCTAAACCTTTAATATCAGATGATATATGTACAATGAACGGTTCATTATCTTTTCTACCATCAAATGAAGCTTTTTGATCAATAGAATGAGATATATATGAAGGAGCACTATATCCAATTTTAATTTTTCCATTATGAATGCTATTATTAGCTACTGCATTACTCATATAATTCATAATTTCGTTACTAAGATTTATTACGTTCTTTTCATCTAAACCATATCTCAATGAGTTACCTTTTAGTTTTGATATAAATTTATTATCACTATTAAAGTTATTTATTCTTAATTTATTAAATTCCTCTAAACTATATTTTTTTTCAGAGAAAACATATTTTTCTATATTTAAAATTGAATTAACAACATTTCCTAATGAAACAGTAGTAAGTCCCCAATAATTATATTTTCCAAAGAATTCCGTTATATCCATTTTTTTAGTGTCACATTCTTTAATAAATAATGAAACA